>JAHELQ010000768.1 GCA_024644125.1 Candidatus Aminicenantota bacterium
ACCCCGGAAACGGATACGAACCAGAAGGTGATGGCGAACACATGCAGGTAGGTGCGGTTACGAATGCACAACCTCATCAAAAGCCCGGTGGCATAAAAGAAACTGAGAAATACGAGCACATAGAGAGAGAAATATAAATAGTTCGCGGTATCGCGGGGTGAAAAGGACGGGCCCAAAAGCGCGGTGAGCAAGTAGACGAGCCAGGTAATCAAGTGGAACGTGATGAGCAGAATCAAGAACCGGATCACGATATGACGGAATCCGTCGTAGAGCTTCTTGCCTTTGTAACTGCCGAGCCCCATCAGCAGCATAAAAATACTGCCGAAGAGAAACAACAGCCCGGAAAAATCCTTAAAGAGCCCTGCCTTCTGGAACAGATTCTTGCCTTTATAGGAATTGTTCAGTTTCACCAATTCTGTGAGATCGACGTTGGAGTACAAATTCTGGAACACCATGCTGTTATTGAAGAACAGGCTCAAGGGCGGCGGGGAATACAAGACCCGGAAACCGTAACCGCCATATTGGGAATAGGTGGCGTATTGTTTTATCTTGCTTTTTTCATATTCCTGGAAAAAATTCCTCTCTTCCAGGGAATTTTTATAATTGTTTACACCAGAAGCGACAAATATCAAAGCAAATACAAAGAATACGACAAAAAAAGTCCGGTTCAACCTGGAGCTGAATATTTTAGCCGCTTCAAATTTAATTTCCAAAAACATTATTTTAGATTCACTTCCTGATTTCGGCAAACACTAAACTGGCATAATACCCGAATTGCATGAGATCGGAGTATTGTTTGTACACCTTCCGCAATTGCGGTAGTTGGGGAGAGCTCCCAACGCGGATATTCCATAAGATCGGGTAGAGCGAATCAATCATTTTCCCGATATCCGAGTAAGCGGCTTCGTATGTACCTACCACATCGCCGGAGGACAAATAAAATGCCACACGGCCCATGGTATCGGTGTGCAAATTCTGGTTCGCCCTGAATCCATCATAATCAAAGTCCTTTAACCGCCGGATCGATTCCCCGTCGAATTTTCTGGTGGCAAGTATCTGAATCGATTTCTGATAGTAGAATTGGGCGGTTTCCAATTTTTCCAGCGCTGTTCTGGCAAGAGTTTCAACACGCGGCAAATCGAATCCCTTGATAGGCGACAATTCCGATTCATTCAGCAGCATCAGATAATCGGAATAAGATTGGAGAAGGAAGGACGCTCCCTGAATGAGCGGTTCATCGCTTTCAGGAGTGATATTATCACAGCCAACGCAACCCGGCGGCGGATCATTGAGTACCCAATAAGCGTTCGCATGGGAAAAGAACACTATGAGCGATATCAAAACAAGAAATATTTTTATCCATTTTGTCATTTTCTAACTCCTTTTAAAACGCAACCGATTATATGACATTTAATATTTTAATAGTATAAGGAAATACTTTTTTTTGTCAACTTCATTTCCGAAGGGAATTGATTCACCGATGAAAAGATTGACAAAAAGCACAGATCTATCGGCAATTTTAAACGTTATAATGGGAAACCGCGAAATATAATTATTCCCAATAATTAAATAACACTCCATCACTCAGACCATTTGTTCCGGAGCCAGGATTTTTTCCAACTCTTCCTCTGTGAAGCGGTGAGTTTTTTTCGCCGTCTCCCGAATCGTCGCGCCCGATTGGAAAGCCTCTCTGGCGATTTTCGCCGCCCAGTCGTAGCCGATGTAGGGAGCCAGGGATGTGGCGGACGCGAGATTCCTCTCCAGCGATTCCCGGCATGCGGTTTCATCCGCTTCGATGCCGGCGATGCATTTTTGCGAGAAGATACGCACGCCGTTTGACAGGATCCAGATCGATTGCAAGAGATTGTGGGCCATCATGGGCATCATGGTGTTCAACTCGAAATTGCCCCATTGCCCTCCCAGAGTGATCGCCAGATCATTGCCTATGACCTGGGCGCAAACCTGGATCAACGCTTCCGGAATAACGGGATTCACCTTGCCCGGCATGATGGATGAGCCCGGTTGAACCTCCGGTAGTAAAATTTCCCCCAAACCGTTGCGGGGGCCAGAACCCAACCAGCGAATATCATTGGCGATTTTCATCAAACTGACCGCCGCGCCCTTGAGCGCTCCCGACACCTCC
>JAHELQ010000241.1 GCA_024644125.1 Candidatus Aminicenantota bacterium
TGCGGCAACGATCGAACCATTTATATTATCTCGGGATTCGAACGTGACATCCAGATCTATCTTACCGATTTCCGAACGCATTGTGGTCTGGGCTAACTGGGTGATGGCGAAGATATAATTAGTAATTCCATAACTCGCCTTAATGGGATCCACTACCCGCAAATACAATACACCGTCGATTTCAACACCGATGTTATCTTTGGTAATACAAGTCTGGGGCGGTACGTCAATAGCAGTTTCCTTTAACGTGTGTTTGTAGGCAACTTTATCAAGAAAAGGCATTAATATGTGAAAACCGGCGCCTAAAGTACGGCTGTATTTTCCCAAACGTTCCACTAAAAATACCCACTGGTTGGGGACGATTTTTGCGGTCTTGAATATAACAACTACGACAAAGAATGCTAATACTATTAATACAACGGATATACCTTCCATATCTATTCCTCCTTGTTAATTTTTTCCACAATCAAAGTAATGTTGTCGCATCCAACAATTCTCACACTTTCTCCCGGCGCGATTTTCTCCTTTGACCTGGCGATCCAGGTGGTGCCCTGATAGCGGACCTTTCCACCTACTTCGCCGGGATCGATGTATTCCACAACCGGTACGACTTTCCCTATTTCAACATTAAAGTTTTGGATATCCTCTTCCCCTTGTAATTTCCCGAAAAATATTTTTTTAAAATAGGTTCTCAGAAACAAAAGGAGCAATATTGAAGTGACGATAAAAACAAATAATTGTGTTGCAAGGGAAACTGTTACTCCCATCCAGGTAGTCAATGCCGCGACCATGGCTCCGCCTCCGAAGAAAGCGATAACCAGTCCCGGGATGAACATCTCGGCAAAGATCAATACAATGCCTGCCAATAACCAAATAATTTCAGCAGAAAAAGTCATGATTGAACTCCTTTTCCAGAATTAAACACAGAAAAACTATAAACAAATTAGATCGAAAAATCAATTTCATAGGAAATTTTCCTGGAAGTGTCCTGATTACTCGGCGCGGAAAAATGAGCGCCCAAATCGTCGAAAAGTGTGAAGAACAACACATATAACAATAATAATATCCATAGTAATTTTTTCATATTAGCCCTCCCCATCCTGTTTTGGATTTTCTCCCCCGATGCGCCGCTCGAGTTCGGCGACCATTTGTTTAATAGAGAATCCCAGGTGCGTAGCTTTAGACAGGTATTCTTCGGTGATGTTTTTGAATAACGCTATCCGTTCTTTTTGGTGATCCTTCCGATCATCCCTGACAAAATAACCGGTTCCGGGTTGCGAATAGATAAACCCCTCTACATCGAGTTGGTAATATACCTTTACGATGGTATTTGCATTCACTTTGAGTTGTGCTGCCAATTCCCGGATCGGTAAAATCTTATCTCCAGGTTGAAGATACCCGGACATGATCAGAAGCTTTATTTCCTGTTTTATTTGCTCATAAACAGGAACCGCCGACTTCGCGTCGATGACGAAATTCAATAACCTATCTTCACCTTGTGCCATTGTACTACTATAGTAGAACAACAGAAGAAGAATGTCAAGTAAATTTTATTTTTTGTTCATTACCTCAAACGTCTTTCTATTCGATATATCCTAAATGCTTGAGCATTTGGCGAATTTCGTGGTGCCCCTTGCCCGCGTCAAATATCCTGTGCTTCTTGAACTGCAGGAATACTTTTTCGCTGGATTGCCATCCAGCTTCGATGAACAATTCCTTTGGAGTAACGACTGTCAATTGCATATCGCCGAATTCCAATTCCATTTCATATAAACTTCCGCGGTAATGGATTCTGGATATTCTTGCCGGTAAACGGTCGCCTCCGCTGTTTTGACGCTGAAGTTCTATATCTTCAGGCCGGACAAGCAATACTACATCTCCTTCGGGCATTTTTTCTGCGCCGTCCGTGACAAACGTTTGCCCAAGGCCTCTGACTTCGAATCTTCGTCCGGAAACCTTCCCCTCGATCACATTCACATTTCCAACAAAACTCGCTACGAACTTCGATTGCGGAGATTCATATATCTGCCGGGCGGTTCCCACCTGCTCGACTTCTCCCCGGTTGATTACCACAATTTTGTCCGATATCTCCATCGCTTCTTGTTGGTCGTGAGTCACAAAAACGCTGGTCACATTCAGGCGATCATGCAGATCTCGAATCCATTGGGCCAAACTTTTCCGAACTTTGGCGTCCAACGCTCCGAAAGGTTCATCCAATAAAAGTACTGCCGGCTCCGGCGCCAACGCTCTCGCGAGAGCGACTCGCTGCCGTTGTCCCCCCGACAGTTGATTCGGATAATGTTTTTCGTATCCCCTCAATTTAACCAACTCGATCAGCTCATCGACTCTTTGTCGAATGAGATGTTTGTCTCTTTTTTGTATTTCCAATCCAAAGGCGATATTTTTTTCCACAGTCATATGCTTGAATAAAGCATAATGCTGAAACACAAAACCAACATTGCGCTCCTGTGTTTTGGTTCCTGTCACATCTTTTCCGGTTAAAAAAACCTTCCCGCCATCCGCCTTTTCCAATCCGGCGATCAATCTCAATATCGTACTTTTACCCGAGCCGCTGGGCCCCAATAGTGCGACTAACTCTCCTTCTTTCACTTCGAATGACACATCGTTAACCGCAACAAAGTTTCCAAACCGTTTGGACAAATTTTCCACAAGAATTCCGCTCATTCCGCAAATCTCCTTCTTCTCTGGTAAACAAATTGTATGGCGTTAAGTATTACAAACGATATCGCCGCCAGTACCAACGCCGCAGAAAAAGCGCCGGCGTAATTAAAATCGGTGAACTGATCGTGAATGTGAAGCGTCGCTGTCTGGGTTTTGTTTATAATGCTGCCGCTCACAACGAGAACCGCTCCAAATTCACCGATGGACCGGGCGATGGTCAGGGTGATCCCGTATGCAAGACCCCATCGGATAGACGGCAACGTCACCCTCCAAAAGGTTTGCCAGCCGGATGCGCCTAAAATCGCGGCGCTTTCTTCCTGGTCTCTGCCAAATTCCCGCAAAACCGGCGTCACCTCCCGCACGACAAACGGTAAGGTCACAAACAACGTGGCAATGACCATTCCCGGTAACGCATAAATTATTTTAATGTTCATGCTCTCGAACCAGCTCCCGATCCACCCACTCGGACCAAATAAAATGATGAACATAAAACCGGCCACCACAGGCGATACAGCGAACGGAAGATCGATGAGACTCTCGAGAAAAAGCTTCCCTTTGAAATTATGCCGCGACAGGACAATGGCCAGAACTGTTCCGATTATTGTGTTGACAGTCACGGCAATGATGGTGATGATAAAGGTCAACCAAAACGAGTGGATCGCTTCAGGTGTTTGCATTGAAGAAATAAAGATCCCTAGCCCCGAACGAACTGTCTCTCTGACAATCCCAATCAAGGGGAAGATTACCATGAAGGCGAACCATCCGATGACGAAAAACAATAACAATCGCCTGCCTGAATTCGAGCGAGGCTTCACTAATTCCCGGCGTTCGAGTTTATTGTTCATAGCGATGACTCCATCGTTGCAATCCATTCAATACCATCAAAATAAGAAACGAACTCAATAACAATACCACCGCCATTCCGAGAGCCCCCTGAACGTTTGAACTTTCGATCTCTCCATAAATATACACCGCGGCCACCTGGGTTTTCATCGGAATGTTTCCGGCCACGATAACTATGGAGCCGAACTCCCCTAAAGCACGGCTAAAGGAGAGTGCGGCCCCACTTAGAATGGAGGGTATTAATACCGGTAAAACCACTTTAAAAAAAGTTTTCACACGGGAGGCGCCGAGTGTCCCCGCCGCCTCTTCCATATCCGGCTCCAATTCCATTAAGACAGGTTGTACAGCCCTGACCACAAATGGAAATGTCACGAACAAAAGAGCCAGAATTATTCCTGGCTTTTCAAAAATAACCTCGATCCCATATTTCCCTAAAATCAATCCGAGGGTGCTATTGGGGCCGTACAATGCCACCAACATCATCCCTGTGACGACAGTGGGAATGGCGAAGGGTACATCGATCATTGCGTTCATGAATCCCTTCAAAGGGAAATCATAGCGCACCATAACCCATGCCACCGCAGTCCCGGTGACGATATTGATGATCACCATCATCAACGCAATCCCAAACGTCAAGGTCAATGCGTGAGACGCCTGAGGCATCGATAATTGTTTGAACAAGTTGCCGAGGCCTCCTCGCAAGGCCTCCGACGTAATAGCGATGACCGGCAAAACAATCAACAGTATAATATATCCTACCGGGATTGCCCGCAATAGCAGTACCGACGGTTTTAATTTTTTAGGGAAACTAAGACTCATTCGCAAGCTCCAAAACAATTCGGGACCAGGCGCCTTCCGGATCGTACAGATCCTTTTGAATGCGGTCCCAACCGCCGAGATAATTTACATCGAACAAATACTCCGGGACAATATACTTTTCAGAGAATTCTACGCCTACCGCTTCATCAACCGCCCTGAATCCGAAGCGGGCAAAACTACGCTGCGCATCCCGAGTCAAAACAAACTCGACGAACGCTTCAGCTACTTCCCGGTTACCATGTTTATCGACATTCTTATCGATCAATGCGATTGGATTCTCGATCAAAATGGTACACGAGGGCACGATAAATGGAAAAATCTTCCCTTGTTTTTGCCTGAGCATCGCCTCGTTCTCGTACGTCAGCAACACATCGCCGATTCCGTTCTCAAAGGTTGTCACCGATGAGCGCCCTGACTTGTCCATAACCTTGACCCGCCGTTGAATTTTTTTGAGTAGCTGGAACGCTGCATCCACATTCTGCTTCCCCTCCCGGATCTCTGTCATTTTTAGAGCGGAGCCATAGATGGCGTTAACAAACCACATCGCGCCCCCGGAAGTCTTGGGGCTGGGATAAATCACATCGACATCATCCCTGGTGAGATCTTCCCAATCCTTGATCTGTTTGGGATTTCCCTCCCGGAAAGCCATTACCACCACGGAACGTGTAACAAAACCATTATATTTGGTTGTTTTCCAGTCGTGCGTGATGAGCCCTTTCTCTTGCAAACGCACGACATCCTTTTCAAGTGAGAGGGCGGCAATGTCCGCCTCGAAGCCCGAGGCAATCGTCCGCGATTGCGCGCCGGAAGCCATATAACTTTCCTGGAAAACTACATCACGGCCGGTTTTCTTTTTCCACATATCCTGGAATGCCGGGATGATCTCTTTTTGATAAGCATCTTTTGGGACAGTGTAAGCGCCAAGGATCAACGTGTCCTGCGAAGCGCCATTCCCCTCCGTCTTACCATTCCCGGAACACCCTCCAAGAACCATCATCGCTAATAACAAAGCACTTAAAATCTTTTTCATCGTTCCTCCTGATTCATCGATTCCTTCCAATGCATTCTAGCTTTCTAAAAAGATAGCTTAAAGCCGGTTCCCAGAATATCGAGAGATTCTTTGTCCCGTGTTCCCTGACGGATGTAACTGAGAACAAAACCCGCATTCTTTCCTAGAGGTACAGTCACGCCGGCGTAGAACCGATAACGGTTGATGGCGTCAGCTTTGGTATCACCGAAGGGCTCGATAGCCAAAAACGGATCAAACCTTATACCGCCCACCGTCATTTTTGTAACGAGCCGCAACCGAAGCCGGAATCGCCAATGATCATCACCATCATTCGCTTCGAAATTTCTCGACTCACTCCTCAGCCTTAAATCAACAGTCGTTTTCTTATTTTTTAAAACAGCCCAGGAAAAATCCAAAAACAAACGGTTCTCCCGAAGAACGGAATCTGCTTTCGTTTGCCCTTCCCTGCGAAAAGCTAAAGCAAACTGCGTTCTTTTTCCTGTTTTGACCGCGATTCTCGCTTCGATGTTGGAAAGGTAGGGATCCATGATTGTAACTTCATTAAATCTCTGCTCCTGCTGAAATCCAACAGTAAAAGTGGGAGAGATTTTTAGATCCAATGAATTACTGACCCAGGCCTGCCCGTCCGCATGTAAACACGTCACTCCCATGCCCAAAAACATCGAGAATAATAGTAATGAAAGAATAATGCTTTTGGTTGGAATGGCAACAAAACTCTTTTTAGGTTTCATGTGTAGTACGATCATACTACAATGATAATACTTGTCGATAGAAATTTCAACCCCAATCTTATTTTTTTATTGGAGAAAATATCGGAGTATACAAATCCCTATCAGTAATCGACATCCTGGATGTGGGAATCAACTAAATTAGAAGTAACCTAGATTTTTCAGCCTTTTTTTGATGGCTTCAGTTTCCTCTTTCGATAATTCGTTCCCCTCGTCGAGTCCGGCTGATACTAGATCCCTCAACACATAGACAACAAATTCATTCACACTGGAAAAACCGCTTCCGTCGATTACTAACTTCAACCGGTCATATAGTGGTCTTGGTATTTTGAGAGTTACCTTTTCAATTGGCATGCAGCAATTTTATTAAGAATTCACAGATTTGTCAACCGCTTTCCGCAACCCGGGCAATCTTATTTAAGGAAGTGGGTTTTCGTTTTTTGGTAATCAAATTCATCAATGTATTTTACTCTATACATGCGGTCCAGAAGCAGATTTGCGCGCCATTTCAGATAGCGGGAATTGGATTGAGGCGTTACGCGCAATGGTTTTGGGATTACCGCAGCCAGACGGATCATTTCCTCTTTGCTCAATTGTTCTACCGTTTTTTTGAAGAAATAGTCGCTAGCAGCTCCAACCCCGAATATCCCGGGCCCAAACTCGATGACATTCAAATAGATGCAAAATATCCTGTCTTTAGAGAGTTCCCGCTCAAGCTTTTTTGCGATGAAAAATTCGCGCACCTTCCGGAAATAAGATTTCTCCGTCGAAAGAAACAGATTTTTTGCCAGTTGTTGAGTGATGGTACTTCCGCCTCTCGATTTTTTGCCCTCTTTTAGATTTTTTTTGATCGCTTCCTTCAACTCATAATAATCCACACCATCATGGCTATAAAAAGCGGCGTCTTCCGAAAGGCGGACCGCTTGTTTGAAAAATTCTGGAATTTTTTTGAAAGGAACCCAATGCCGCCGGACTACCAGTTTTTTCTTCTGAAGCTTCGCCTCTGCGATTCGTTGCTCGATCATAGCGGTCGCGCCCGGATTGCTCTTTTTTAAATAGGAGACATCCGGTAATGTCAGAAAAAAATAGCCAGTATAAAGCCCCGCGGCAAGAATGAGAGCTGCGAGAGACCACAAAAAGTATCGTTTCAAATTCGAACCGCTCCTTATTTTAAAGTGGCAAACCAGGAAACAGAGCCTTTGATCCAGGGGATAATTCCTGTGACATGTGTTTTCCCGGGCATCGGAAAATAAGCTACGTTTTTGGCCCCCTGGGTTACGAAGGAATTTTCGGCTTTTTCGGAATTGAAAGGAGGCACAGTATTATCCGCAGTGCCGTGGTACAACCGCGTGGGAGCTTCAGGATACCATCCGGTATAAAGATTGTTTTCCCCCAAAGCGTTTTTTATTTGCGTCTCCCCCGTTCCCCGATACGCGATCAGAAACGCAGGAGTAAACAATTCCGCAGTTTTGTCTGTGAGCTGAGCTTCTATTTCTTCTTTGGACAGATTACCGGACAGAAGTCCTTGCTCGATTCGCTCTTTGTATGGCGATTGAAAAATTTCTCCCATATTCCTTTGCCACCCATATACCTCGTTGAACGCCAGAAACAC
>JAHELQ010000769.1 GCA_024644125.1 Candidatus Aminicenantota bacterium
CGGCATTTCGTTCCGGAGCTAACAACGCGCTCCTTCCCGGTAGAGTCACATTTGGAATATCCGCGTGAAGGGTCGATAATACCGGCATTCCCATTGCCTGAGCCTCCAGAATCGTTGTGGGAGCTCCCCCTTCGCTATCGCCATCAGCGGCGGTGACGCTGGGGTGGATGAAAATATCGGCTTCTTCCATCTCCCGCAAGTAACGTTCGTAATTGAGAAACCCCAGAAGCTTGACATAATCCCCCATCGAGCGACGGGATATCATCGCCTGGATCTCATCTTCCAACCGGCCTCCGCCAATGATCCTGAACTCGAAATCCTGTCGCGTCCGCCGGGCGATACGCATCGCCTCCAGGGCGAATATCAATCCCTTCTTTTCGGTGAAACGCCCGCCGAAGATAAAGATTGCCGGCTGTTTCGATGGTTTTGCCAGACGTGGCCGGTATTGGATCTTCTCCACCGGAATGGCGATCCGCTGGATTTTGATCTTCTCAGCCGGGCATCCAAGGCGAGCGAGAGTTTCCTTCATATGAGGCCCCTCCACCAAAAACAGGGCGCCGTACCGGAACAGAAGATTGTAATCTTCCGCCAGTTCAGCCACCATTTGCCGGTTCGACAGATCCATCCCATAGAAGGTGGTGATCTGCGGGATTCCCAGCTTCCGGCTGACCTTCAAGGCATACACTCCATTATGGCCGAAGTGGGCGTGCATCAGGCGCGCTCCCCGCCGTTGTAGAATGCTCTCGAAATAAGGATCCCCGCCGCTCAACCGTTTGCGGATACCGTAAAAAATCCAGCGGGGCATATACCTATTTAATTGCAGGCAATAGAGATCGCCCTTCGCCACCGGGAACATATCCTGGTTCGCCAATTCCCAGCCCAGGCAAATAGGCGTAAACGCCTGCATATGACTGATATAATTGTAAATAAATGTTTCGGATTTGGCAAAGAAGGTCCGGCTGAAATGGGCTACCACCGGAATAAAACTTTCATTCTTAATCTCTATACTCTCCATCTGTCATGCCTCTTCTTTTATCGTTCTTCTATTTTTGATCTTACTCCACACAATCTCTTTCACCTCCAGATACGAGTGGATCTGGAACACATGTAGCAGCCCCGCATAACAGGCGCCTCCGGTTAGAATCTGAATCATCAATTTCACAGCCGTTGGCCATTGTTCTGGAATCGCCAATCCCGAGGCAAATACCATCGCTCCCATCGCAACTGAGCATAAAAATACCGGCATCAGATTCGTCACCATTTCTCCGAATCTCAATTCTATCAACCGGCCGGGAATCACCCAGGAAGGGATCCACAAAACGAGACCGCTAATCACCACCGCGGCCGCAACGCCTACGATTCCCCAATGCACGCCGATCACGAAGGAGGCGATCCTGATAACGCCCGAAGCAAATCCCCAACGGAACATGACATCGGTCCGGCCCTGCGAGGTGTAAATCCAACCTACCGTAGTTCCGATAGATTGAAACAATCCACTCACGCAGAGAAGCTTCAACACCGGCGCCGCTCCCAGCCATTGGGCGCCGAACACCGTGAAAATAAATCCATCGGCCACCACCAACATCCCCACCATCAATGGGAACGTCATAAGGGCGATTCCCCGTGTAACCTGCAAATAGACCCTTTTCACCCGGACAGTGTCTTCCTGGATAGCTGACAAGGCCGGAAACATCACCCGGGAGATCAAACCACCCAAACGGGAGACCGGGAACACCATCAAATTATAGGCCCGCGAATAGAGTCCCAACGGAGCCGTTCCCAACTTCCACCCAATGAGAACGTTGTCGAATTGGCGCACCCAATAGTTGAAAAAATCAAATCCCATCAGATGAAACGCGAAGCTTGACAATTCCTTAATTTTCCCCGCCTTGAACCGCAACCGCGGCCGCCAATCCACCAACCGCCAAAAAAGAACGCTGGCCAACAGACCGTTTAGCAACGGTTGCACCACCAGGCTCCAGACTCCGAAGCCTGCGATTGCCATGCCTATGGCGAGCGCCCCCCCGACTAACAACGCCGTAACTTCCACCTGGGCGATGCGCTTAAAATCCAGCTTACGTTGTAAAATAACACGATGAATATTTCCGAAAGCGTGAAATATAAAAATAA
>JAHELQ010000242.1 GCA_024644125.1 Candidatus Aminicenantota bacterium
CGCGTCTGGGAATGTGGTACAAATGCGGTCGGAGTCCGATAGCGGGCGTTTTGCGGTTTATAAAATTGAAGAGCCTATTACCGTTGGCGATTATATGTATAAGTGGATCACCGTTGATGATGAATTTGTCCCCTACAATACAATGATTGGTTTCAATCTCCATATAAAAAATGAAACGGATCATGAAAAGACTTTTTATTGCAATCAGCCTTACTTCGATGTAAATCATGGTTGGCGGCATATCCCAATCGATTCGTTTCAGGTGACGATCCCCGCCCGCGGGAAAGTGGAGCGCAAAGTGTTCGTTTCCTCAGAAAACCTGGAACCTGGCACACAGGGCTCGTTTCGACTCTATTATAAAGATGAAAATGGAGAGGACGGCGAATTTAGCTACGCGAAAGTCGTGTGGATCAAAGAACCAGTGATTCAAAGCTCGATCAAAGTCACTGGAGAACTTCCACTCAATCCCGGGGAGCCTGTCAGATATGAAATGGAAAGTAACCATATGGCCGCCACCGCTCCAGGAAACAGCGCTATCGAACTGGTTCTGGAAAAACGGGAATTGACCGCGAGTGAATTCCACCAAATAGATGTTCTGCAACAAACAGAACATGACTTCAATGCCAATGGGAAATTCGTCTTTTCAGGTGAGTATAATCCCTCGCCATTTCTTACCGCTGGGGCGTATCGCCTGAAGTTGTCTGTAACTGAACCGAATGGCGTGACAGAAATTCCCAGGTATTTTGTCTTTTCAATCGAGCGCAGTGGTTTTAATGCGGGAATTACCTCCCTTGATGGCCCCGGCGCTCAATTCAGCACGCTCTATGCTGGACAGAACTACCGGATTCCCATAACGCTCCAAAACACGCATCCCAATCCCCGCAACAATTATTCAATTCAAAACGGCGCGGTTGAGGTTGCCCTTCTTGCTCCTTCCGGTGTTGAATTAGTCAAAAAACAGATCGCCAATATCGCCCTCATCAGTGGAGAAACTCGGGAAATTGAGGAGCAGTTTGTTTTCAGCCCCACCGAATTCGGAACTTTTTGGTTGAATCTAAAATATTGGGATGAGACTCTGGATCGACCGATTAACCTGGAGAAGATAAAACGCTATCTATTTATGCCGGGCGCATCGATAACAGTGGATCAAACCGCATATCACTATACGAACACCGCCAGTGTGGCATTGAGCGTTTCGGGGATCGGGGCATATGAGGTGCGGTTTGATTGCCCGGAAGCGGGAATTTCTGAAAGCCGGACAGTCAATATCCCGGCCGGGACATTCCAGGCGGAAGAACTTTTTTCGGTCCCTATCGGTTTGGCTTCCAACTATCCCGTCACCATCAATGTCACACCGTCTGGTGGAACAACCATCACGCGTTCCACCAATCTTGCCCGCATCCCGATAAGTATTGACCTAAAAACCGAATTTGAACAACCAATCATCATTGCGGGATCCGATCTAAAATTGAAGGTGACAAATACTACATTCAGCGGAATATCTCAGACCATGCCAGGGGAATTGATTGTTTCGGCCCCCGAATTGAATTTCCAGGAAACCCGCCAGGTTATCATCGATCCCGCCAATCCAACGGAATCCATGATTTCCATTCCAATCGCCCTTCAGCAAGAAGTAGGTGAGTATCAGCTCGATGTGGAATTGAGGATGGCGGGCTTACCAATCCAGAAAAGGACCTATACCAGACTGTTGCCGAAGCCATCCCTCACTGCGACACTGCCGCAGATAAATTTCAACACCGGAGATACAGTCAGTGTGGGATTGGAAAATGATGGCGGCTTGCCCGCGTCCGCAACCGTGCTGGCGGTGCTACGGGATGATATGGGCCAGGAAATCTATCGCAATGAGAGCACCTTGCAGATCAATCCTCGAGAGCCGATCGTGCTGGCGGTTCCACTTTCGGGAGCCTTGAAGACCGGCGCCTATTCGCTGGAATTGCAGATGAATGAGGCAGTATCGGGGCAAAAAATCAGGCAGTGCTGGCGGTTGGCTATCGCGGGAATTTCGACGACGCTTAACAGTTATACTCTAAAAGAGGCTTACTCCATAGACGAGGCGGTGAGCGGGAAAAGCGAAATTGTGACGAGCGGTGGTCCGCTTGACAACGCCCGTTTGCTGGCGGAAATCGTTCAACAGGTGGAGGGCGGTGGATCTGAAACCTACACACCCGGACGGTTTCAGTACCTGAACACCATCCTTGCGGGGATGGCCTTAGCGGGACCGTGTATCTATTGACCCGCCAGGGACCTGCTTTGTACAATCCTGAAAACCAACAGATCGAATTGTTGATGGACCGCCCGTTTGAATACCAGACCGGAAGCGCTGTCATGAAGGTGGATTCGGCGGGACGGTTGTGGTGGGGGACCGCATATCCGAACGGCGTGTTCATGCGGGAAACCGACGGCTCCTGGAAACATTTTACCAGCGCCGACGGCCTGCTGAACGACGGGATCTATGACATCATCGAGCGGTCAGGCCCCAATGGCGAATCCATACTCTGGTTCGCGACCTACAGCGGAATTTCCGAATATGGCCCTGGAGGATGGAGGTCCTACTCGCGTGCTGACGGATTGCCGGACGATTATGTTTGCAAATTCGCACGCGACGAGGTGGGATCCATCTGGATATCCACATATAACGGCCTGGTGAAATATACAAATGGTGAATTTGTCCCGCTCGACCCGCCGTTCGGTTCGGAATTGGTGTATTCGAAACTTGGAAATACCGCCGATGGAAGCGTCTTCACCGTCACCTCCAGTAAAATGTATCGCTGCCGGTCCGGTGTGTGGGATTCCTGGGATCTGGATGATATCTACCCGGGGTGGTATGTGAGCGCGCTCGTGTGCGATCGGGAAAGCGCCTGGTTGACCGGTCGTTCATGGGGAAGTTACAGCAATGATTTACTAATCCAATATGACGGAACATTTTCAGTCATTCAAACAACCGCCATCGATGCACTTTCGGGAATGAGTCAGGTGATTCCCGCTGCTGGAGACACATTGTATGTCTGCCCTGCGCGGGAATATTCGACTACTCTGGGACTTTCGATAAATGATTCAGATCAATGGCGACGCATCCATTTCAATACCGATCTGGATAAATTACTGGGTCCTCCAAATGCGCTTGAAGTTGACTCCTCAGGGAAACTCTGGGTAGGCAGCCAGGCTGGATTGTCCGGGTACAAAGGCAACACCTGGGAGTCGGTAATATATTATCCCGGAACAACCGATATGATAGGCGATGTTCGAAGACTCCAAGCTGGACCTGACGGTTCAATCTATGCGATGCTCCCACGAGGCATCTTGAAAAAGAACGGAATCCAACAAGAACTACTTTCGTATCCAATCGATTGCGGTAATGGCGCGTCGCGGATTGGCGTTGATAGTCTCAACCGAATTTGGCTTTACTACAGAAATCTCTCAGGATATTACAAGACCGGATACTATGACGGTACCTGGCATGACTATAACCGGAAGAGCGTCTATGTGTTCGAAGCGGACAAAAAAGGTGGCATATGGATGAGCCGGTACGACGGACTTGCCTACATCGATGCCGATCTGAACGAGACGTTATACACTTCAGGAAATTCGGAAATTCTGGAAGGCGATTACGACTATCTCACCGTCTCCAGCGACGGAACACTTTGGGTCAGCGTATACGATTGGGATTACGGGATTTACAAACTCCAGTCTTTCAAAGACGGTATCTGGACCGACTATAGCGCAAATCCCGGTTATCCCGCCGAAGGCATCGATGAAACCACCACCGATTCGGAAAACCGGTTTTATGGATCATCCTGGGATGACGGTCCCACCCAAAGTCTATATACACTGGAAAATGGAGAATTCAAAAAGACCGAAATAATCGGCGTAAGTTCCTGGAATTTGACTGCATTTAACAAAAGCCTCTACTTTTGCGGTAATCTCGATGGAACCGCCAGAACCACCGCTGTCGTCAAAGTAAGCCCTGGAGCCAAAGGCGGAAGCCAAATCCTTTGGTCCCAGGATTATCCTGTGACCGCGGAGGATGGAGTTTCACAAATTCAGACTATCGAAACAGGCGAGACCTTTGGGCCCGGCAGTTATGTGCTGAAGACAGAACTCAAAGGCCCGGAGGGTCAACTATTGGCCGCAAGTAATGATGGATTCGCGGTCCAGGCGACGGGTCTGTCAGTCAGTCTGTTCGGTGGCTCCAGTTTTGTCCGGGCGCTCAAGTCCGGCGATGTCCTGGAAATGGAAGTCCGGGTGAAAAATGGATTGGACACCGAAGAAACCAATATCCGGCTTGATGTCGTTGCCCTATCTCCAACCGGAACTGAAACCGTTCTTTTAAGCAAGAGCATCGGCAACCTGGCTTCTGGAGTGGAATACATTGAAACAGTTTCGTTCTCATCAGACGAGACCGGCGGTTGGGAGATCACCGGACGGCTGGTCAAAGATGAGGTTGCTCCTCTGAGGCAGGTAGACGCGGAAAACCAAACACTCGCCGTCGCGCCTCTTTCCGAAGCGTCGTTACTGGTTGATGTGGAACGTCCTGTTGTGACGGTCGATGTCTCGGTGCCGCGATTTGCCGGGGATGAGGCGTTCGAGGTTGTGGCGCGGGTCGTAAACGATGGCAATGTCGAGGCGCGGATGCAGATAGGCATCACCACTATTGATGATAGCGCCAGCTTTGCCTCTGAAGAACTTATACTCAAACCCAAAACCGAAAAGATTTTGAGCTTTAGCGATACAATCAAGGCGGACCGGCAATACAAAATCTCCGGCAGTGGAGACGCGACCATCGATCAGACCATCGCGGTCAAATATGGCCACGCGGTGTCGCTTCAGGCGGAGATACCGCCCGCGGTTCGCGAAGGCGCAGTCTCTATTGGCCTTCATCTGACGCATGGCGAAGGGCTGGCGCTTTTGGAACCGGTTCAATACGAACTTTATCTTGAAGGCGCGACAGCGCCGCTTTATAGCCTTGAGAAAAATTATAGCTTCTCTCCCGCCGGGGAAACCATTAACGACGCGCTCACTTTTAGCCTCATGCCGGGTGTCTATCGATTGGCCTGGAAAGGCACCCATGTACCAGTTGGAGATCAAGTATTCACGGTTCAGCCCTCGGGGATTGGAACAGTGACTTTCACTGGTGAGACGCGGATGCTTCCCGGTCGCCAGGCGATATGCTTTAGTGTGACCAATACCGATTCCGTGGCCGGGAGTATTCCGGTCACCATTCGCGCCGTGGCCGCCGATGGCAATGTAGTGGTTGACGAAACGCGGCATTATTATGTGCTTCCGGGCGAAACGAGGCGGGACTCTCTGTCCGCGACATTTGCCGCCACTGGAACCTATCGTGTGACATTCAGCGGCGCCAAATTGGCGAGCCCACCCGAGATAATGCTTCAAGTAGTCGAGGCAGTTGATGTCGAAGCCAGCCTCGAGATTGGAAACATCACTACGGGGTCGATCCCGGTGTCTGCCCATGTTCAGGACAACGGGTTTGAGACCTTTACCGGCCGCATCGTAGTTGAGGCCACGGGCACCGTCAAAGAAGAGATCGTCACCGTGGCCGCCGGCCAGAGCAAAGACCTCGCCGTCGAGTTTCCGGTTGCGACGTTGACACCGGGCGTGGTTCCGGTAATCGCCACTCTGTTTGACGCCCAGGGACAGGTGATCCAACAGGCCACATCCCAGGTGACGGTCCTTGGAGCCGACATCCGGGTGGTGGAAGTACCCGAAGGGCTGACAGTGGATGCCGGTGGATTCGCGCCGGTGACGCTGACGCTTCAAAACCTGGGGCACCAACGCGGTGAGGCGAGCTTTACGGTCTCCGCCTTCGACAATGTGCGGCAAACCCGCCAGATCGCGCTGGAAGCCGGGGAGCGGCTCCCGCTGGAGGACATCATCCTGGATATCGCGGCGGACATGCCGTCCGGTAGCTATCCCTTCTACTACGGCCTCGAGGGGACCGGCGTCAAAGGTGGCACACTGCGTAATAACTTTGCGTTTAGAGTCAACGGCGTGGCCCTGGAAGTGGAGACCTCTTTTGACCGCTCTATCTACAAAGTAGGGGAGACCGCCAACCTCGAAATCGCCATTTCTGGCCCAGCGACCGCCGACGTTCCAGTAGAAGTGGTGATCAACTGGGGACCCTTCAGCCAGAAAGAGACGCTGACGTTTTCGGGAAGCGCCAATCTGAACATCGCCATCCCGGTGGACGAAGCGCGACTGGAGAAGGTGTTTGTGGGCGTCTACCACGAAGGCGGCAAAGGCATTTACCTGAATGACTATTATCTCCGGGTGGGCGGAACACTCGAAGCCACTCTCGACCGAGGCCTCTACAACCCCGGCGACGTGGTTCACGCCGTGTTCGCCAGCCAGGAAGCGGGGACCCTCACCGCCACCACCTTTGGTGAAACCCAGGAACATCCAATCTCCTCCTCCGCCTCCGCGTCGTTCACCATCCCGTTCATGACTCTGGGGGGTAGTTACGCCGTCACCTGGACCTTCACACCGACAGATATTTCAAAGCCCCCCATCTCCGGGAGCGTCCCCTTCGACGTGTCGGGTCTGGTGGTGAAAATCGCCGGCAGCGCGCTTGACAAAGGCAAATACGCCCCCGGCGATTCAATTGAGGCGGCCTACATCCTGGAAGCCAACCGGGACGAAGCGCTGACTCTTCGCAGTTGGCTCGAACGCCCCAGCGGCCTATGGGACTACCTTGGCGACGCCAATATCCTGGTCTCCGCCTCCCGCCAGACGCACACCGGATCCTCCCATCCATTGACCACCACCGAAGCCGGCACCCACCGCCTGATCTACGGCCTGTTCCGTGACGGCGAAGAGGCGCAATTGGTGGTAGCCGGCATGCAGTCCTTCGACGTTGGCGACGCTGTTCTGGTGGCTCTGGAAACCGACCGTTTCGACTACAAAACCGGCACCGAGGATGTCCTCCTGAAAGCCACCGGCTTTGGCAGCGGCTCCGCCACCATCGATTGGTTCCTGGACGATACGACTATCGGCCAGCAATCCGTCACCCTCTCGGGCATGACCTATATCGAGCGATCCCTCCCGGCAAACACAATAGACGGCGGCCGCCATACCATCAGGGCCGTCGCCACCAGGGATACCCTCAGCTCCACCAAAACCGCCACCTTCCTCTACGGCACCGACCTGCCCGACCTGGCGATCACCGCCTCCCACGACGCGATCGACGGCCTCGCCATCACCTATCGAGTCACCATTGGCAACCAGGGCAAAACCCCGTCCGCCGCGTCCACCATGGTCCATAGCGTGGACAACGCCGACCTCTCCACCCACACCATACCCGCCCTGGCGCCCGGCCAGGAGTACCAGCTCACCATCCCCTGGGACGGCCGCGGCCAGGCCGGAGACCACGAAGTCACCTTCACCGTGGACCGCGACCACCAGCTCAAGGAATTTAACGAAACCAACAATATCGCCACCATCGAGGAATCCATCCCCGAACTCTTCTTCGACCTGGCCATCGAGCCCGTCACCTGGGCCGCCCACACCGACACCTCCATCATCGCCCGCCTCATCAACAACAAAGCGACCGACACCGCCCTCAACCTCGACATGACCATCACCAACGACTCCTCCGGTCTGACAGTCTTCCAGCAACAAGGAGCGACCGCACTGGCCGCCTTCCAGCAGAAGATCATCATT
>JAHELQ010000770.1 GCA_024644125.1 Candidatus Aminicenantota bacterium
CGGCGATTACCAATACAGGACCGTTTATATTGACAACCGCTTCCAATTGTTGCGGGTTTAATTCATTTTTATAATCTATAACAAAATCTTGCTCGTTTTTTTCGGTTGCCCTTTTTATTTTAATTACTTTCATGTTTTCATTATATAGTAATAATAACCATTTGAAAAGAGAACCAGGTGATAAAACGAAAACATCTTCGGCCGTCAGGGGCAAAACAGATGCGCCCGGAGGATCGAGCGTTTCCGGGCGCTGGATTTTCAATATATCAGTCTTCTAATTTAAATTTCGGTTCGATGAACACTTCGATGGATTTGTCATAACTATACCCGGTGGTGGTGATAATGAATTTAAAACTATACCAGCCGACAAATCCCGGCCCCGGGGTCCAGGAGAAGATTCCCGAAGCGGCGTCGAGAGTGGTTCCCACCGGTAGGGAACGTAGCGTGCCGTTGGCCGAGAGATAACCCTCGATTTTGGAACCGGCGGTTCCCAGGAATACGGTGACGCGTTCAAGTTCTTTACTCATGATGGTGGAGCCGAAATCGTCCGAATGGGGCAATGGCTCATCGTCCGAAGAATCGACCGGCGGCAGGAATTGTTTGTTCAACGGCAATGGCGCCGGATAATTGTTTTCATCGGCAAATGGAACGTTCGCGAACGCAGAATCGTCGGTCTCCCCGTCGCTTGCGCCGGAAATCGTGTTGTTGATGGTGAAATAACGGCTGCCGATGCAATCTCGATTGCCGGCCGAATCCGCGGCAGTCCAGGAAATGGTGTGAAGACCGTTTTGGTAAGCCGTGGTATTCAGCCTGAAATATCCTACAGCTCCGTCGGAGTTGGCGTAGCCTGGAAAGAAGTCGGCGATGTCGCTTCGATAAATATTGTAAACCGGTTGTCCGGCCAACGCGCCGTCGATCCATACTTCGATAGTGGAACCGTCGGTCGGAATCGAATTGGGTTGCGGTGTCAACGCCCAGCCATAATTAATATAGGATGCGCCGGAAATGACCGCGCCCTCAGGAGGAGTGTCGATGGCCCCGAAGGGTTTGGCCGCGTTGGCGTTGTCGCAGACGATGGTCCTGGTTCCCAATGTCGCCTGTTTGCCTTCTGCGTCTGTGGCTACAACGCGCAAGGTGTATGAGCCGTTGCCTTGCCCGGGCAAGAAATAGGTGAGGAGCATGTAACCCCAACCGGCTTTGTAATTTTGCGGATAACCGGGGAATGCCTCTTCGGTGTCGGGCCGCGCTCCGTCAACCAGAGTGGCGTCGCCGATATAGACTGGCGAGCCGCCTTCGCCTTTGACTGGATCGCGGTAAATTTTTACACTGTCGATTCCGATATCGTCCAGAACCCATCCGGTTACAGGCACGCTGCCTCGGACGATGGAGCCTTCGATTGGCGTTGTGAAGGAGCCGAAGGGGGCGCAGGTGGAACCGTTTGGATGAACTTTCAATGCCACCGAGATTGTAACGGGACTGTTGACGGCGTTTGGATCGGAAATGGCGATCGTCGATGTATAGGTGCCTGCACTCAATCCAGTTGCGTTCACAGAAATCGTGACCAACGCGGCCCCGCTTCCGGACGATGGGGCGCAGCTCAACCAACTGGCATTGGACGTAGCCTGCCAATTCAGGGGACCGGAACCTGAATTTTCAATCAGCAATGTTTGGGCGGGAGTGGCGTGATTGCCGGTTGCTCCAAATGTGAACCGGTTCCGGTTGATCCAGATCATGGATGGTTCCTGCTGCTCACTGGAAATAGTAACCGTGACAGTGTCTCTGGAGGTGAGGTTGTCGGTGTTGGTGGCCACCGCCTTTATTTTATGGTCGCCCGTGGCATAACCGTCAGTGTTCCATGAAATCTGGTAAGGGGGATACAAGTCTTTGCCCAGGTGAACGCCGTCGATATAGAAATCAACACTGAGAATTTCTCCATCCGTTGTCCGGGCGTTGGCCCGAATCGCGACAGTTCCTGTCACGGCGGCGCCCTCTTTCGGACTGGTGATGGTCACGGACACGTTGCTTGAATTGGTGGTGAATTGCACCTGGTTACCGTAATAGGTTCCCTGATAGTTGACAGCGTACGCTCTGACATAGTAAGTTGTGGCGGAGCTCAATCCAGTGAT
>JAHELQ010000243.1 GCA_024644125.1 Candidatus Aminicenantota bacterium
ATGTGAAGGCGGCGTCGCTTTCGATCATGGTGTATGTGCCTGAAACTGTCCCATAACGAACCGTGGTCGTGGCCACTTCATTGGTATTCCAGCTTATGTCGGCGGAAGTTTCGTTGACATTGGATTCTTTGATGTTGTACAGGCTAGGGGGAATATCGATAGCGAGGTATTCATCGAAGTAATAGGATACCGGTAAACCGGCTGCCGTCCGTTCGTCGGGTCCCTGGCTGACTGCTCCGTTGGCGTTGATACTGTAGGTGTACAGGCCGTTGGTGGTGATGACAATGTCGCCGACACAATAGCCGGCATAACTGGTTTTTTCACCCACTGGAGCGCCCTCTTCGGTTTGTAGAACAAGTGCTGCCGGAGCCGTAATACAGGGAGCCTGTGCCAGCAAAACGTTTTCGACAACGTCTATCCTTGGGTGGAACCAGCCGTCGCCCTGCCCTTGACCGACGGATATACATGCGACTGTCGGCGAAAAAAGGTTCATATATTCGGAGTTAGTACTACTTTCGCTTCCATGGTGTCCAACATGGGCAATTTCCAATCCATATTGATTTAACATTGGATTCGGGCCTGCGGGCATGATTGCCTGAACCAGCGGAGATTCGACATTGACCTGTGTGGTGGAACGGCCGGTGCAGTCATAATCATCACTACCCCCCCCCATATCGCCGGTTACCAGGTAATCAAAATCGCCATACTGAACCAACAATGCCACAGAGCGGTCATTTTCATTATCCTGGCTGTTGGGAACCAATCCAATTCCCAATACATATCCATTCGATGCGACACAGGTTGCTGTAGCTCCATTTCCCAGATCGATGACCTGACCCAATGGGATGGGAACGCAACCGCCTGAAGTTGTGGCTGCTGCGGCCGCCAGAAAGTCGTCTACAAAGATATTGGTTTTATTGCTACCATTATCATAAACATGTAGAGCGTCGTAACCATAATTCATCACTTCGGTCAAACCCCAGTAATGATCGGTATCCCGGTGCGAGGCGATGATATAGTCCAATGACTGTGATGTCGTGATTCCAACGCTTTGCAAGTATGGAACAACTTCGTCTGTTCCCTTGAACTCGGTTCCACCATCAAATAATATTGTGGTGCCATTTGGACCTACAATCAGGGTGCTCTGACCCTGTTGTACATTGATGTAATGTATCTCTAGATTTTGAGCGGTTAAACCCGCAGGCAAAATCATCAAGCCCATTACCAATAAAAAGGTGAGAAAAATTCTTTTTACGCTTGAATTGCGCATTATAGCCTCCTTATTTTGGTAAATCTATAGCCAAGCTTTAACAAGATGTTTTATTCGATGATCCAGCGCGCTGACATGGGAAAAATCTATTATTATGACGGACTATTGCCATGCCATGGATTATAGCAGAAACAAGCTTCAATGCAATATCCCCACACTTAATTTCGTGTTTGAATTCTCTTCAAAATTTTTCAAGCGTCCAAACGTCGGCGGTGTGACAAATACTTACACGTTTTTACTCTGTTCCCCGGGGTCGCCAGAATTGGAAATGAATCGCTTTGCAAGACTATTTTTCCCATTGCTTGAAAAAATCTATTTTTTAATATAAAATGAAAGAGGTTGCGTGAACCAAAAAAGCGTATACCGTTCTCTTTCTTGTGAGGAACTATACAGTGGCGTCTTGCCAGCATTTTTTCAACTTATCCGCCAGGGCCAGGCTAAAACGGAAAAGAGTTTTCCCATCGTTGATTCTCCTTTGGTTATGTTTGATCATTTTAATCGGGATTACAGTATCAACTCTTTCCGGGCAACAAGAATTCGCCGGCGATTCAACAAAAATGGATGTATCGAGTAACGGTTCATTACTGTTGAATAAAACCCCGTCTCCGGTTTGGCACGCTTTGTGGTTCAAATTTGGAATTTTGTCTATAATGATGCTGGGGGGATTGTCGGCCCACCGGTTCAGAATAAAGAATATCAAGAACTCCAATAAACGTCTTCAAGAAATGAATTCCCTTCTGAACCAGCAAATTGTCGAGCGTCAGCGGGCAAAAGACGCACTGGAAAAAAGTGAAGAAAAATACCGAACCCTGATGGAGAATATCAATGTCGGTATTTACCGCCGTTTCCCTCCGCCGGACGACCGCTTCATCGAAGTGAATCCCGCGATGATCCAGATGTTCGATTTTGAAACAAAAGAGGAATTTATTCAACTCACCGCTTTCGACCTGTATTTAAACCCCGAGGATATCGAACGATTGGATAATAAAATGAAGCGGCAGGGATTTCTGAAAAACGAAAGTGTTCTGTTGAAGAAAAAAGATGGCACTCCGATGTGGTGTTCCATTTCTGCCGTTGTTGTACAAGATGAATATGGAAATTCACTTTATTATGATGGCACTATTCGCGATATAACCGAACAGAAAGAATTCGAGGAGCAAGTCCGGCAGATTCAGAAAATGGAAGCGGTTGGACAATTGGCCGGCGGGATCGCTCATGACTTTAACAATATTTTGACAGCCATCACCGGGCATGCGGAATTGATGCTCATGCAACTCAAGCCCGGCGATCACTATTATAATAGTTTAAACGAAATCTTGAAAAGCGGGGAGCGGGCCCATCACCTGACCCAGCATCTCATCACGTTCAGCCGTAGGCAACCGATCGCTCCCCGTAGTATCGAATTGAATAAAGTGATCGAGGATTTGCAGGCGATGATGAGGCGTCTCATCGGCGAAGATATAGAGATCGCAACCGTATTGTTTCCGAATATCCCTGCCATCATGGCGGATCTGGGGCAAATCGAGCAGGTGTTCATCAACCTTATTATCAACGCCCGGGACGCGATCCGGGAGCATACCGACCAATTCGCGCTAAAGCGAATTACGATCGAAACATATCCTGTGCATCTCGACAAAGATTACATTCTCTACCATCCCGGAACCCGGCGCGGGCCGTATGTGGTAATTGCCATTAGCGATACTGGTGTGGGGATGGACGAATATGTCCGGGAGAAAATTTTCGAACCTTTCTTCACCACCAAAAAAAGGGGTAAAGGCGCCGGATTCGGCCTTGCAACCGTTTTCGGCATCGTCAAGCAGAACCGTGGGAATATTTTTGTTTACAGCGAACCGGGGCGCGGAGCCACATTCAAAATATATTGGCCGGTGTCCGAGCCGTTGGGGAAAAAGGAAACCAACGTAAATCCTGTCGAAGGGGACCTTCGGGGGAGTGAACACATTCTTGTGGTGGAAGATGATCGCGGAGTGAGAAAGTTTATGGTCCATACTTTGCAGTCTTTCGGCTATCGTGTATTGGAGGCCACCAACGGAATCGAGGCGATGGCGGTTTGCCAGCGGGATGCATCACATGTGGATATGATTATATCTGATCTGGTAATGCCAAAAATGGGCGGACTGGAATTGGCCCGCCGTATCCATGTCATCAAACCGGAAATAAAAATTCTTTTAACTAGCGGATATTCCAGAAATCATCTGGCCAGCCAGGAGGAATTTCCACCTGTGGTGGCTTTTATCGAAAAACCCTACAGTATTCAGGCCTTTGTAAAGAAAGTGCGAACTCTATTGGAACCGGAATCATCCCTTGAATGAATCCAGTGATGACTGCTGTTGTCAGGGAAGGAGCAATAAGGTATAATTTTATTTTTTTTCAGGAGGACATATGAATAAGATAAATGAAGCGATTTTTAGAGAGTACGATATCAGGGGCATCGTGGAAGAGGATTTGCAGGATGATGTGGTAGAAAGAATTGCCTCTGCGTTTGCCGCGGTCTTTGTCCGCGAAGGTAAGCGAAAGGTGGTTGTGGGGATGGATGGAAGGCCCAGTTCTCCACATATTAAAAATATAGTGAACAGAACATTGGCCAAATACGGTCTTGACGTCATTGACATCGGTTTGGTGCCGAGCCCGGTCATGTATTACGCCGTATTTAGACAGGAATTGGGTGGAGGATTAGTCATTACCGCATCCCACAATCCTGCCGAATACAATGGTTTCAAGGCCCTGGTGGGGCATGAAGCGATGGCCGGCGACCAGGTGAAAGAGATTTACCGCCTGGCGGAATCCGGTGAGTTTCCACCGGAAAAAAATGGATCTGTAACCGAAATGAATATCATCGGTGATTATCTGGATTATATTTGCAATGATATTCATCTGGATAAAAAAATAAAAGTTGTGATAGACTGTGGAAACGGAACCGGCGGTATTACGGCTGTACCCCTCTATAACCGCCTGGGAGCCGAAGTTGTGGAATTGTTCTGCGAAGTGGATGGAAACTTTCCCAACCATCATCCGGATCCGACAAAGATTGAGAATCTCAAGCAACTGATCGCCCGGGTAAAAGAGACGAACGCCGACCTGGGTATTGGTTTTGATGGCGACGCAGACCGGATCGGGGTTGTGGACCAGAATGGAACAATCCTCTGGGGAGACCAGTTTTTGGTGATTTTCGCCCGCGATATCTTGCCAAACGCACCGGGTAGAACGATCATTTCAGAGGTGAAAGCATCCGAAGTGCTCTATGATGAAATAAAAAAATACGGCGGAATCCCGTTGATGTGGAAAACCGGTCATTCATTGATTAAGAAAAAAATCGTCGAAACAAACGCGATATTGGCCGGAGAAGTTAGCGGGCATATATTTTTCAATGATCGTTGGTTCGGTTTTGACGATGCAGTCTATTCCGGGGCCCGTTTACTCGAATTGTTGTCAAAATCCCCCAAAACCCTGGCGGAAATTATTGAGACGTTGCCGAAAGTATTCAATACGCCTGAAATTCGTGTAGATACCACCGAAGCGGCTAAATTTGAAATAGTAGAACAGATTGTCGCCCATTTCAAGAAAAATTATGAAGTGATAGATATAGATGGCGCCAGGATCAAATTTCCGTATGGATGGGCATTGGTGCGCGCCAGCAACACGCAACCATCTCTGGTTGTCCGCTATGAAGCCGATACCCAGGAACATCTCGATGAGATCCAGGGGATTGTCGAACCGATACTCAAAAACATCAAAACCAGGGTCGGCGGTTAGTCCGGCCCCTTTTTTTTGTGTTTTGCAACAGAAAAAAGTTGTTTTAACGATATTTTATATTATATAAGTTATTGTGTTTCTTAGAAGCAATGAGGGATGGCAGATGGGGCGAATAAAGGCGTTTATCCTTGCAGGAATTTTGATTCGAATTTTTTTGCTTTCGTCCGTCCAGTCCCCCAGAAATTTCGGCTACATTGTTGCCGGTTTCTCCAACTCTTATAGTCATGGCCAGGAGGACTTCCTGGTTTTCAAACTCGATATGGAGGGGGAGGTTCAATGGGTGAAAAACGTTGGCGGAAGTGGACGTGATTGCGGATTGTATGTCCGGCAAACCGCCGATTCCGGTTATATCCTCACCGGATATACGCAATCCACTGAAATTGATAATCCTGGTCTCGATATCCTGGCCTTCAAATTGAATCAACACGGCAAAAAACAAGGACGGCGGAGTTTCGGAGAAGATGGGGATGATAGCGCTTCGTGCATTATACAAACCCCAGACGGTGGATATGTCATTGGCGGTTGGACCGAAAATCCCAATTCAGGAAATGGGCTGGCGGATTTCCTGCTGCTCAAATTGACGGCAAAAGGAGATTTGCTGTGGCGGCGCACTCTCGGAGGCGCGGGCAACGATTATGGTCGCGCTGTTTGTCTCGCCCCGGATGGCGGTTATGTGATCCTTGGTATCAGCGACTCTTTTACCAACGGGGAATATGATTTTCTTCTCTATAAGATTGATTCGGAGGGGAATAAAATCTGGCGAAAAAATTTCGGTGGAGTTGAATCCGAGTGGATCGAACCGGGAGGCCCGGGAGGGCAGACACTCGCCCCTATGCCGGAGGGCGGCTTTATCTTTTGTGGTTCGACAGGTTCTTTTACGAACGGAGGAAGCGATATCGCCGTTTACAAAATCGACGAGAGTGGAACCATGATCTCGCGGTTCAACGTTGGGGGGGATTGGGACGATATTGGCTCCAGTGTTTGTCCCACTAAGGACGGAGGATTTGTCGTCGCTGGAAGCACTCAATCTTTTATCAACGGGGCGACGGGGGATGATTGGGATTTTTTGGTCTACAAGTTCTCCCCCGATAGTACAATTCAATGGATGAAAAATTTTGGCGGCGAATACGAGGATATGGGAATTTCTGTAGAACAAGATCCAGTAGGGCATTTTATTGTCGCCGGTACCTCGATGTCCTATGTTAGCGGCGAACCTGGGGTTGACCGCGATATGTTGATTTACAATGTTGACGGCAATGGCAATGTTTGTTGGAAGCGGAATCTCGGAGGCGTTTCCGCCGAGTATTGCGCAATGGCTCATGTAACCGGACCATACTTTCCGCCAGTACACGACAATGTGATCGATCACCGCTGCGCCAGGTTGTCCGACATTCATCCGTATTGGATTGACCGGGCAAAGACGTTACTCCGTTGCAGTTATGGTCATTCCTCTTATGGATTGCAACCTGTGAATGGTATGCTGGTGCTCAGTTCCATTACGGAATTCGACAACTTATACCAATTCAACCGGGATGGGTTGGTTGTCCCGGGCGTCTTATCCATTGCCGATTGCACCCCTTTGGGAGATCTGGGAGAACCGGACCGGAGAACATGGGCGCAGCGGACCCGAAATTATTTAACGGAAGCCGGAATAGACCGGAACGTCGTAATATGGGCCTGGTGCGGCCAGGTTGGGTATTCCAGCGAAGGGGATATCGATTTGTATTTGAGCTTGATGAGCGAGTTGGAGAATGACTTTCCCGGTGTCGCGTTTATTTATATGACCGGACATCTGGATGGAACCGGAGCTGCGGGTAATCTAAATGTCCGAAATAACCAGATACGCAGTTACTGCCTCCAAAACAAGAAGTATCTCTACGATTTTGCCGATATCGAGAGTTTCGATCCGGATGGGGTCGTAAATTATATGGAACTTTTCGCCAATCAAGCGTGCGATTACAATGGTGGAAACTGGGCGATCCAATGGTGCGAGACTCATCCGAACGAATGTTCCGGTTGTTATTGCGCTCATTCGCAGTCTCTCAATTGCGATCTGAAGGCCCGCTCGTTTTGGTGGCTGATGACCCGCCTCGCCGGCTGGAATGGGAATTGAAGGTTATTTTATCAAATCCGGATCCGGATTGGCCAACTCCACCATAATCGCCGTCATAGTAGTGAATACGGTCATTACAAATAGCCGCCAGAAAACAAGTATCATTGTTTTCCCGCCATGGAGCTGGATATTCAACGCATCCGCTATAAAATAAATCACTCCGAATCCAAGCAAGTTCAAAAGCACACTTCCTAAAGCGGAGGCAATAATTCTTCTTGCTAGAGCCGCGCCTCTGCACCCAAGAGTGAACCAGGTGCCGGTGAAAACCGAGACAAGAATCAATGCCCACCAGTTTTCCTTGAGAGAGGGGAGGATGGCGGTTTGCTCGAGATAGAGATAATCAAGGGCGCCCACCAACGCTGCGCCGGTAACGGCTAACGCTGGGATGTGCCAGTATCTTGATTTTTGTCGTTGACGCAATCTTGCGATATTTCCCATGCGCCGGCGAATGGTGAGGGGCCAATTATAAAAAAGGTTGAACACCCAATGCTCCAATAACGCGCCGCCCTCGCCGAATACC
>JAHELQ010000771.1 GCA_024644125.1 Candidatus Aminicenantota bacterium
GTTCAGTCAGCCAATCCTTTATTTCTTTAGTGAGTATAGTCCCATTTGTACCAAGCGAAAACAATATTCTCTTTTTCCATGACCCGGATTCAACCCACTCAAAGATCCGCTTCATCTCATTAAAAGCCAGAAACGGTTCTCCACCGAAAAAGCTTATATTGACAATTTCGAGATCATTATCATCTGCAAGAATTTTGGTTAATACTTCTCTGGCGGTGTCTACAGCGATCCGGCTTTTCTTTCGCGTTCGCTTGTTTTCATAGCAATACCGGCAGTTCAGATTACAATCCTCAGTCAGAGTAATTGTCAGGTTTCGAATTTTTCCTTTTTCGTTGTGTTGTTTGTATTTTTTTATGTCATATTCAGGCAATTTTTTCCTCTTTAGTTCTAATTCATTTTAGTTTTTCTTGAATCTCCTAAGGGCGACAGTTAATGTCGCCCTTAGGTCTGCTCTTATTCTTTGTAAGCTGTTGATCCACAAAAATCGTCGCAATTTGCAAGACAATAATGTGCACATGTCACTTCGCATTGAGCTCCGCATGGATCAGTGAGTTCTAAATCATGTGTGAAACGCATGCCTCCGACTACTCTTTCGGATAACTTAGAGTCAAGGATTTCTAGATTGCTTTTTAACTCAGAATTCAATTTGAATTTTTTGCTGCTCATAATTTCCCTCCTTATTTAAGACCTTTATATTTTTTCTATTTAATTGAGGCTTACTGAGTGAAGCTCCCATGTTTCATGTTCAAGATTTTCTTTTATGTAGTAATAGTGAGAATTCCATATGCAAAACTCATTCATAGCAGCGAATGTTGGGACTTTATATTCATTGATTTTTTTCCCTTTTGCATCCAATACTAAAAGCGGTTGATATCCTTCTACCATTGGGTAAAGTCTGATGTAGACTTTTCCCTGGTTGACTTCAAAACTCTCGTAAGCGGGATAAAATTCTGGAAAAACTCGATTCTTTTGTAATGAAAATTTTTTAAACCGGGTCGGCCCTATAATTGCTTTAAAATGTTCGATGTACGACTTTTTTTGATCTTCAGTTATAAGACATTTTTTATATTTGCGTTTGATTTCGTAGAGCTTTTTCCCGTTTGTATTGTAAACTCCAAAATAGAAGCCCTTTTGTGTGTTTCCGACAATTACGAACTGATCTATAGCATTATATCTAAAATAGTTCTCAAAAAAGTAGGCGTTTATTTTACCATTTTTGCCCCGGTAATCACGCTGGATTGTATAGTCTTCTAATTTTTCTTTTGAGGAAAATGCAGAGTCATACACTGTAGCGCTTATAATCGTTTTCTCAGGAAATGTCTCGTACTTCCGGCAAACAAATTTGTTGCCAATGGGGATAATCCTGGTATGCGCGTATGGAACCTTCGTTTCGTTCAAAAAATGACCTTTTTTATCAAAAAATAGGAGCTTTTCGCTTCCACTCACCACAATCTTATTATTATGAAGCGACATCATATTTATCCATTTACATTCACCTGGACCTTCCCCTTGTCTACCGATCATAAAATGCTCCGCTGTATTACTAATCGAGTAAATATGGATCACTGATTTCGGGCCATCAAGAATATAGGCTTTCCCCTGATCTACCTTCAATAAAATTGGGATCTTGAATGGTTCCTCGATAGTCAAGATAGTCTTAGCAGCCAAAAAGAAATTCAGCAGCAAGATTACACATGCTATTCTACTAACAGTTTTCATGGAATCACCTCTCTTATAGCCATTCTAACGCTTTTGAAAATCCCTGTCAATAATTTTTCACTTAGGTTTTTGTTTTTAAATGAACAACATCGAGCCCATCAAATCGCAAATGGCAATATCGCCGGGCACAAAAAAAAGGGCGGGGGTCCCTTCCCGCCTTTTACGACTTCGCGCCACTCTTTTTCAATCACCGGACCATATTACAAGCCAAGCTCGTCCAGCTCTAAAATCGCCGACAATTTCCGTTTCAAAATGAGCGCCTCATTATCCGAAAGTGTATCGATATCCTTCATCTCATTCTGGATTTTCATAGCCTGAAGTTTCGCCGACGCCAGAACTTCCCGCTTGAACGATTCGCAATGAAACGTGGTCCGAATCCCCGAATCCCCATTCACCTC
>JAHELQ010000244.1 GCA_024644125.1 Candidatus Aminicenantota bacterium
GCTTTTGTGCTCCACCATCATGCCTTTGGGGGCGCCGGTGGAACCAGAGGTAAAAATCACGTAAGCCAGGTCTCCGGGATTCACACCCGGCAAAGGAGCTTCGATTGAAACCGGAATCGCGTCCAGCGTCAGTAATTTGCGGGCGTCTGCGGCTTTTTCCTTGATATTCCGGGGCACAAAAGCGATGCCGGGAATCCGGGCCAGGTTCTCATCCGGCGGCAATACACCATCATGGTTCATGATTTCCTCGATGAGATGCTCGAAGGTGAGTTCGCCCTCGCTGAGCACTGCCACATCGACGCCGAAATCCTGGAGAATGGTTTCATAATCGACAGTGGCGTAGGGCCCGCCGGTGACGATGGGGATATCGATGCCCCACTGGCGAATGGCGGAGACTGTTTCATGAAAAAAGTCTTTGTAAAACGACAGCGAGCGGATGCCGATCACATTGGGTCCGAATTCCTCGATGGAACGTCTCAATCCCTCGAAACTATCAAAATCGATGCGGGATTTGAGAATTCGTCCCTCGATCTTTTCTCCCATACGCTTGTTCAAGTAGGTCAAAATATACATTAGCCCGAGGGGCGCTTCCACCACATCATAGAGCATGTCTCCCCGGTGAGAGAAAAACTGGGACATATCCAAAAGCAATACCTTGAAGGGCTTCTCGCCGGTTTTTTTCGGAGGGAAGGCTTTTTCGAGGCGTTGATTCAATCCTTCGAGGGTCCGAAGATCTTCCTCTTCGTCACAAAACATGACTCCATCGAGCTCTTCCCGGGAGAGTCCCGTATACTTCAAAAAATCGTCGAAGCTCTTGATCTCAAACGGCAAATAACTATCATACTTGTTGAGAAATTCATCTTCTGTCAGAATGCGCATCTGATGAGGCACCACCGCTCGCAAGCGATCTTTGTCCAGAATGTATTCGCTCAAAAAGCCGGTCTGGTAATTATTGGAAAAGCTGCGACTGAACGGCAAAGTTTCAGATAGCTCATTCCAGGCCATATGCTCCGATCGCATGATGGCTTCCGGCGAGATGCCGTTCTCGATGGCCAACGTTTCCATAGGGGTGTTATGGTAAATTTTCAAGACATTGACATAGGGGAAATGGACCCATTTCAGGGTTTTGAGAAAATCGAAGGTCATCATCGCCTCCGCCTCGGTCTCTGTGGGAATGCCGTGGAGGGTGAAGAGTTCGAGTACCAGGTGCGGGTAGGCGCTGCAGATGCATTCGATATTGTGCCGGAATTTTTCCAGGTCCAGTTTTTTATTGATCAATTGTTGGAGTCTCGGCGACGCGGTTTCGAGAGCCAGGGCCATATTCACGGTCCCGGCTTCGACCATCAGGTCGATGTAGTCTTCGTTGAGTAAATCCCCCCTGAAACCATTGGGAAAGTACAATTGCAGATCCCTGATATTGTTGTCCACAATCATCTGAAACAATTCCTTCCCCACTTTGATGTTCAGCATGAAGAGATCGAACTTGCGGATCCCCAGGTTATAGTGGAGCATGATCTCATCAAAAATATTCTCTGCTGAACGGGCAGCCTGGTTGCGCGGCCAGATGCGGTAACAATAGGAGCAATTATGGGGACAGCCGCGGGAGGCCTGGATAAAAATGCGATTTTTGACCAGAGATTGGCCGATGTAGCGGTTGTAGGTCTCATAATTTACCAGAGAGCGGTCCGGGAAAGGGACAGCGTTAAAATCCGCGATCATGGGACGCGGTTCGGTGAGCACCGGCTCCACCCGCATTGAGCGAAGATCTTGTAGAGAAGTGAAAGAAAAGGGTTCTAACGTGGAGCGGCGCGACAATATAATCTTCGCGCCGGCATCCGCCAGCATCGCGCGCATCCGCCCAGGAGGAGTCGAAGGATCGATAGGTAGATAGGCGCCGCCAGCCTTCCAGATCGCCAATTGGCACACGACAATCTCTTCGCCGGGCTCCAATAACAAACCGACAATCGCTTCGTTCCTTACGCCTTGTTCCCGCAAATAGACGGCCAGGCAGTTGGCTCTTCCGTTCAATTCACCGTATGTCAGATGGCGTCCCTCGCTAAAGACTGCCGTTCGATCCGGCGTCGTTCGAGCTTGCTCTTCAACCATTTCAAGTAGGGTTTTGGCCGGCCACGCGGCCTCGCCTCTGGAAAAACCATCCAGAGCTTCGGCTTCATTTGGGCCCACAATAGAAATGGTATCTACCGGTTTATCCAACCATTGGGGCAACTCCCCCGCCAGATGCGCCAGATTTTCTCCGATGCGTTCCAGTATGTCTCTATGGACAGCCAGGCCATTGGGACGGATGGCGATCTCCATACCCTTATTCTCGACATTGGCCCGCAAATTGAATTGCAATTGGAACTGGTTGATTTTAGCGCTTTGGGGATGAATACGATCATACACGCACGAGACATTGAACAATTGCAAACCACCGGGACCACTGTTTACCATCAATTTGGCGTACAAGGAGCCGAAAGAATAATCCGCATGATTGAACGCTTCCAGTACTGTTTGTTTGACGCGATTGACCAATTCCCGCATGGTGTCTTTGCCGTCAACCGTCACCCGGCAAAACAGCGGATTATCTTTGCCTTCCTGGCTTACCGGCGGCAAGGTGCCAACCAGCAGGTCCCGCTGGCCGCTATAACGGGAGAGCACCACATACAGGCAACTCAAAAACAGAATATATACCGCCACATCCTGGTCGCGGCCGATTCTTTTCAAAGTCTCTTCAGCCTCCAACGGAAGCTTTATCTTCAGAATATCTCCCTGTGCCAGCTCAGGACCGACGGTGGGGAATTGGGGAAGAGCGAATGGGGGGCAACCGCCGGATAGCCGGTTGAGCCAGTATTTTTCAATAATTTTATGTTTATCTGTCATATCAGTCATGCTTGTTTCCTTCTTGAATGAGGGTTTTTAAAAATCAAAATCCACGCCGAAGTCTTGCTTGTGCGCGCCTAACCCACCTTCGGCGCCAGCGGGCAACGAACGTGCCATCCGGTCCAGAAGCCCGGTTCGCACTTCGCGGATGGAGGGATTTTCCAGCCGCTCCGCCACCCCTTCGTTGAAGGTGGAGATAAAGATCTTGATGTTGTCCATATCCATGCCCCGGTACACCAGGTGCCAGAGGCTGTCGAAATCGAAATTATATTGCGGGATCCAGACGGGCTCGCGGATGGTTTTGAAGATGGAGTCGATGATATCCCCGGCTTCGTGGCAATTCATGGTATGATGGCTCCACGAAAATCCCTCGCCGGAAATGCCGAATTTTTCCCGCTGGTTCCAGATGGGGGTGATAGGATCGCAATACCAGAGATGAACGCGATAATAATCGATTCCGCTATCGCGGATGAACGCGATGGTCTCTTCGGAGGTTTCTCGCGTTTCGCCCGGGAAGCCAATGATAAACGAACCGAAGGTCGAGATCCCTGCCTTCCGCAAAAGATCGATCCCCTTCCGGTATTGTTCCACAGTGGCCTTTTTGTTCATGTTGAGCAGAATTTTCCGACTGCCGGATTCGATGCCTAAAAAAACGCCCACACACCCCGCTTGCTTCATTAATTGAGCCGTCTCTTCATCCAGAAATTGGCAACGCAAATTGCAGATCCAGTCGAAGTCGTAGCGGTTGTCGATCATCATGCGCAATATCTCTTTGAACCGGGATAGCGGCACATTGAAGGTGTCGTCGATGATGTTTACGCACCGCACACCACCCATAGCCTGGAGAGCGGCCAACTCACCTGCGATAACCGCGGTTTCCGAGGTTTGGTAATCGCCGGCGTGCTGCGGGAATCCGCAAAAAGCGCAGGAAAACGGACAGGAGATGGCTGTTCTCATATTTACCGAATGACCGGTGGCGCCGGAAAAAAGCCGCCAATTGACGGGATTCTCCGAGATATTGTTGGCTTCGCGTACTACCTTCGTCATGTGCAGCTTGCCATCATGATTGTAATACAGGTTGGGAACATCCGCGATGGCGCGATTCTCCTTGAAGCTCCGGATGAGTTGGGCGAGGGTCGCCTCCCCTTGCGAACTGTTCACATAGACATCGGCGGCCACGACATTGGCGAAGAGGTTTTCTTTCACATGATCCGGTTGGGTGCGGCAGATGCCTGCGATATAGGGGCCGCCCACAATGATTTTCACGTTGGGATTGAGTTGTCTAACGAAGTTTACAATTTCGAGAATAGGGAGTACAAACATATAGTAGGTTGTGGTGATGGCCACGGCGAGGACCGAATCATTGGATAGGATTTCCGCCAGCCTTTCCTTTTCTTCCTGGAAGGATTGGATATAGTCGAAGCTCAGATCGTTGCGGTCCAAAAAACTGCCCAGGTAGGAGATGGTGGCGCTAAAGGCCTCCCCCATGCCCAAATTCTGCCCCGACAGGTGGTTGAACATGCCCGCCAAATGAAAGGGTTTGCCGCCGCTCCAGAGAATATTGAGATTTAAATCCCGGTACGCGCCGCTATCCATGCCCATTTTAGCGATGTATTCCTCGTAGCGGTCGAATTGCATATCATTGTGACCGATGAGGAGGCAATCGATGATCCGGTTCATGAATTGCCCCCGTCCAAATTGAGTCCGATCTCATCCGCCAATTCCTTGAGCAGGCCGGCAGGAGGATTGAGCTCCAGATCTTCGATGGCCTGCTGCCGGGTCATCTCTCCAGCCCGGATCAGCGTGGAGTACTCGTCGTGATAATGGGTGTATTGGCGGCGTTTCAAATCCATCCAGGAATTGAGCCAGATCATCTTACAATTGGTGGTACTGGCGGGATAGCTGGTTGGGATCGGCTGCCAATCAAACCGTTCCCGACAGATCTGTTGGAGCTTGTCCTTCTGGGTTTTGTAGAATTTGAAGATGAAGAAAGGGATGAATAGGAGCTTTCCCGGTAACGGCCCCGATTCCAGATCGCTTCGGTTGTTATAGATCACCTGCTTCTCGAGCAATTGCCATTTTTTGGTAAAAATATCGAAGAATTCCCGGTCGCCGGTTTCGAGGATGATCTCGATCATCTTGCCGTATAGGTCCTGGGCTTTGTCTTTGTCGTGCATCATGGCAGCCTGCCCTTTGGAATAACCATTTACCACCAGTGGGATATTGAAATTATCCGCCAATTCCAGTCCGTTGAGATACAGCATATTGCCGCACACATGACAGGCGCTGAGTTCGGGGTATCTGGATTGATTGAAATAGCGAAACAACTTGCGCATGAACACGAGCTCGTTCTTCCAGATCACCAGATCCACATCCAGCTCCTTGCAGAGTTTTTCGACATTGGCAGTGGCGGTCGGATCGTCCCAACCATGGTCCGAATGAAACACCAATGGGCGGAGACCAAATGTCTCTTTAATTTGAATGAGGGTAAAACAACTGTCCAAACCACCGCTCAGAGGCACCAACACATCGTATTTGTGATTTGGATTTTTGAATCCTTGCAGCGCCCGCGCCAGACTACTGCCGTCGGGAAATTGTTTATGGGTTTCTCGCGTTTCAGCTTCGCTATAAGAGCGGCACTGATTGCACACGCCATTGTCGTCGAATTGAATTCCCGGATAGGTTTCCGGTAAAACACATTTGTTACATACCTTCATGGTTTGCTCCTTAATTGGTAAGGGAGAAATTTGTATTAGAAATCGAATTCCACATCTTGATAGGTTTTGAGATTGATCTCTTCGGGCGGCCGGTATTCCAATTCCCCGATGGCGGCATCCGGGGTCGCGAGTACATTGGTTACGAGAATTTGATAATAACGGGCGAAAAGCTCCATTGTCCCATGTTCGAACAAGCGCTTGTTGTACTTCACGTGAAAGGCGATGCCGCCGGGAATGTCAAGTCCCACCCAATCCATGTCGAAGAGTACTTTGTCATCCGCCAGAGGAACAGGCATGATTTTCCGGCTACCGGTATCTATACCATCGACATGTTCTTCCACCATCTCTTTTTGCATCTCGAACATCACATCGTAGAGGGGGTTGCGGCCCTGGTCGCGGGCAATGCCCAACCTTTCCACCAGATCTTCGAATTGATATCCCTGGTTTTGGTATGCCGACAGCGAATTCTCCTTGACCTCCAGAAAAAATTGCCGGAAGATTTTGTCGCGAGTTGGGAAATTCCGTAATGCGAGCGAATTGATAAACACCCCGACGATTCCTTCCAGATCGGGGTGAAATCGTCCGGCAATGGGGGTTCCGACAGTGATGTCCTCTTGCCCGCCGAGTTTTGCCAGCAATATGTTGAAAATCGCCAACATCAGCATTTGCAATGTGGCGCCTTCAACCGCAGCCATTGTTTTGAGTCGCTCCGCTTCATTTGAACCGATCTGGAATGAGAAATGCCCGGCGTCGAAGGTTTGGTGCGCCGGTCGCGGGTAATCGGTGGGAAGCGAGAGAACCTGTACATCGCCCTTGAAGCGCTCCAACCAGAAGGCCTCCTGCCGCTTGATATCTTCATTGTTTTGGGCGTCGCTTTGCCATTGGCTGTAATCCCGGTAATTGACGGTCAACGGAGGCAAGGCGTCACCCGCCAGCAATTGCCGGAATTCGCGATACAAAATCCCCTTTGAAACGCGATCATACACGATGTGATGCACGTCGATCAGTAGAAGATGACGATTCTCCGCCAACCTGACCATTCCTCCCCGAATCAACGGAGCCCGATCCAAAGGGAATGGCCTGACAAACCGGTTGCCCACGATTGCGGCTTCTTTTTCTGAAGCTTCGGAGTATTCGAGTTTAAACTCGACTGTATCATGGATCTTCTGCATCAATACGCCGTTTACTGTTTCAAACGACGTCCGCAACGCTTCGTGGCGTGTGATGAGAAGTTCGAATACTGTTTGAACCGCCGCGGTTTCGAGCGGACCATCGAGAATGAAGGCATTGGGAAGATTGAGCGAGATGCCGTCGGTTTCTAGATAATGGATCACATACAATTTTTTTTGTGCCGGAGAAAGAGGATAAAAATCTTTGATTTCCGCCTTGGGTATGGAAGCGAAGGATGTGTCGCCCGACTGCCGGATGAATTCGGCCAATTTGCGGACATTGGGGCGGTTGAAAAATTCGCCGAGGGGCACCTGGATTCCTGTCTCTTTGTGCAGTTTTCCGCTTACGGTGATTGCCTTGAGAGAATCGCCTCCCAATTCGAAAAAATCATCTTCCGCACCGACAGATTCAAGGCCGAGCAATCCGCTCCAGATACCGGCGATTTGGGTTTCGAGGCCGGGTTCCGGCTCACTATATGGAGTGCTCAAGCCGGGTCTTGGCTGAACGCTTCCCAGCGCGGCATGAGATGCGCCTTCCTGCGTTAGCTCAGTATCGAGCGCAGGTGGATGCAAGCGTTTATCGAGATCTTCGATGGAAACCGCAACGCGGGTAAACCCACCTGTCATGAGGCGGGCGAATATCGAGACGCCTTCGGCCGGTTTAATTCCATAGCTCCTATTTTCAGGCACAGACTCATCCTGGGATGAGGATTTTTTCCGCATTGGCCGCTCGCTGTCGATTCTGCTCTTCACATTATCCGAAAATCTCATCATGGTGAAGCCTTCGATATCTACCAACTCTTCGCCCGCTTCATTGAAAACCGACAGATCGAACGTGAGAAATTCCCGGTTGCCGTCCACAGGGCTCGCCAACCGACAATAGC
>JAHELQ010000245.1 GCA_024644125.1 Candidatus Aminicenantota bacterium
CCTCACCAATGCCATATCAAAATCCTTACGAATCACAAAATGCCCCACCACGTTCCGGTACAGAAAATTCTTAAAAGAAGGCGAATACAGACGCAATTCATCCACATCGTTATGAACCGCGGCTCGCCCATGCTCCCCCAGAAGAGGAATATTACGGGGAGACAGAGCTCCTCCGCAAGCCTTGAATCTGGGAAACGCCTGCCTATCTAACAACACCGTCTTCAATCCCTTCGTCGCCGCCCACCGAGCTGCGCTCGCTCCAGCCGGTCCCGCGCCTATCACCGCTACATCGAATAACTCTTCATACGCCATCGATCACCTTCCAATTTGAAATACGCTATTATAAAATATTCTACGAAAAATTTCCCCATAGGGTTCGAGGGGCTTGTCGGAAAAGTGGAAAAGCTGAACTCTGCGCATTATAACCTTATAGTATATCTGTTCGAAGCGGAATTCGCCGCGGGGAAGCCGCCGATGAAGACTCGAATCAAACATCGGAAGGCGGAGATTGCCGGCGCAGGGAGTGATTTTTTGGCAGCGATGGGTAGTTGCTTGTTTGCCGGGTGGAGATGAGAGAAGGTCACGTAAGGAATTCTGGATTTAATGTGTTGCAATTGTGATTTTTTTACATTAAAATATTTGTACTAGAGTATTTATAGATGGGAAGGAGGAAAATATGACAACGTTTCACCGCTATACCCTTCAATCGTCGGAAAAAGTCATCGAGGCACTGAATATCGGAATGATGGAGATGGTGAGTCAGAAAAAAAACATATTTTACCCGGAATATTTACTCCTGGGACTACTGGAGCAACCGGAATCCATTGTAACGAGAATTTTTAATGCCCTGCAAAAAGATGAAGTGGCCACCCGCGAAAAAATTATGGACGAGATTTACCGCTTCATTTCCCCCTCCGATGAGATCAAACTCGATAAACCGGAGCCAATCAAAGTGAACATCACCCGCGAGGTGGAAGCGATATTCGAAACGGCTCGCTCCGTATCCAACGAATTCCAGGATAAATACATCAGTACCGGCACGTTGTTTCTCGCTTTCTTTTCAGAAAAGGCCGGCAATACCCGTGGAATTTTGTTACGTAGCGGTTTGACGCTGCCCGATTGCCGCAAAGCGTTGCTGGAGATCAGAGGACCTAAAAAGATCAATGAGAAAAATGCCGAATCCAAAGAGACGGCCCTCAATCTGTACACCACTAATCTAACGGAATTGGCGCGCTCGGGAAGCCTCGATCCCGTCATCGGCAGGGAGGTGGAAATCAACCGCATCATCCAGGTCTTGTCCCGCCGGAAAAAGAACAACCCTGTTTTGATCGGACCTCCAGGAGTTGGAAAGACGGTGATTGTCGAGGGCCTGGCAGAAAAAATCGCCGATGCGGACGTCCCTGAGATCCTGCTCAACAAAGAAGTACTGCTGCTGGACATGACGGAGGTTGTGGCGGGAGCGAAGTTCAAGGGAGAATTCGAGGAACGGCTCAAACAAATAAAAGACGAAATCATCAACGCCAAAGGCAGCATCATCCTGTTCATCGACGAGATTCACACCATCGCCACCGGAAGCCCGGGATCCGATAGCATTTCCGCATCCAATATCCTCAAGCCAGCGCTTGCCCGCGGGCAATTGCAATGCATCGGTGCCACCACCCTCGAGGAATATAAAAAATATATCGAAAAGGACAAAGCCCTCGAACGCCGCTTCCAGACAATCCAGGTGAACGAACCATCGGAAGAGGAAACTCTAAAAATCCTGCGCGGTCTGAAAGACCATTACGAGCGGCACCACCAGGTGGCCTATTCGCCTGAAGCGTTGGAAACCGCGGCGAAATTCTCGAAGCGTTATATCACGGGACGTTTCCTGCCGGACAAGGCCATCGATCTCATCGACGAGGCCGGAAGCGAAAAACACCTGCAATTGATCTATGTCCCACCCGAGATCCGATCGTTGAAAAAAGAGCGCGAACGGTTGTTGCTGGTGAAAAACGACGCGTTCTATAGCCAGAAATACGAAGAGGTGGCAGGGCTTCAGCAGCAGATCGTCTCCCTGGATACGCATTTGGAAGACGAGACTCAAAAATGGCGCAGTACCATCAAGGAGATGGATAATTTGGTGACGGAACACGACATAGCCGAAGTATTGTCCCGCTGGACCTCGATCCCGGTCACCCGGATCACCCAATCTGAAAGAGAGCGGTTGGTAGCCATGGAGAACAATATCCACAAACGTCTCATCGGCCAGACCGAAGCGGTCAAATCGGTCAGCAATGCCATTCGCCGCAACCGCGCGGGCCTCAAGCGCAAAGACACCCCTATCGGGACGTTCTTGTTCCTTGGCCCCACGGGAGTCGGCAAAACAGAACTGGCAAAATCGCTGGCGGAATTCCTGTTCGATGATGAAAGCAAATTGGTGCGGTTGGATATGTCGGAATATATGGAACGTCACGCGGTATCCCGCATCATCGGCTCCCCGCCCGGTTACGTAGGCTATGGCGAAGGCGGGCAATTAACGGAAATCGTCCGGCGCAATCCGTATTCCGTTGTGTTGCTTGACGAAATCGAAAAAGCGCACCCGGACGTGTTCAATATTTTGCTGCAAATTTTTGACAACGGCCGCATCACAGACTCCCAGGGTTTGACGGTTGATTTTAGAAACACCATTATCATCGGCACCTCAAACATTGGCAGCGACATCCTGCAAAAAGATGTCAAAAACATCGGCTTCGCCCAGATCGAGACAGCGGAAAATTATGAAAATACAAGGAAGCTGGTGCTCGACCGGTTAAAAAAACTATTCAAACCGGAATTTCTCAACCGCATCGACGACATCATCATCTTCCATAAATTGACCAGGGAGCACATTGTAAGGATCCTGGATCTGGAATTGGAAAAACTCAAAAAGTCTCTGGCCGACCAGAGACTGAACCTGTCCATCAGCGACAGCGCAAAAGAATTCCTGGTAGACGTTGGCTTCTCTGAAACATTCGGCGCACGGCCGTTGCAACGGGAAATCGCATCGAGAGTGGAAACCCAGATCTCCCATATGATCATCACCGGCAAAGCCAAATCCGGTTCCTGTATCTTTATCCGCAAACATTCCCGCAAAGATTGCCTCCAGGTTGTAGTCAAAGGTTCGATGAGCTAAAATAGAGCTGTGAAGAAAAAAGTGTTGATAAGGAGCTGCCATGACGACACGGTACCAAAAATACACACTCTTTTTTATAGGCCTATTGCTGGCCTCGGTTACACTATCCGCCCGAACTTACCATCTACTCTCGCCGGAGGGAAAAATCCGGCTGGATATCATTATTCAGGACCGGATAACGATTGCGCTAAAGATTGACCGTTCCCCGGTCCTGAAGCCGTCATCGTTATCCATGACTCTGGCGGACGGAACCATATTGGGGAAAAAACCGCTGATCAAAAAAACGATCCGCAATACAACAGACCATACGGTCATCCCGGAAGTAAAACAAAAATACGCGCGAATCAGGGATCGTTTCAACCAATTGACAATTATTTTCAGAGACGATTACGCCATCGAGTTCCGGGCTTATGACAATGGCGCCGCCTACAGATTCAGAACATCCATTCAATCTCCTATCGAGGTGACCTCGGAAGAGGCGGAATTTCAATTCGCCGGGGATTACAAAGTCTGGTTCCCTGAAGAGGAAAGCTTCCAATCCCACAACGAGAGATACTACGAGTATGTATCGTTGTCAAATATCACGAAAGACCGGATGTGCAGTCTTCCGGCTCTGGTGGAGACGGAACGGGGCGTCAAGATAGCCATAGTGGAAGCCGACCTCGAGGACTACCCGGGAATGTGGTTGAGAGGCAATGGAAATATGGATTTGTCGGCGATATTCCCCGCGGTTCCCAAAAAATTGGAACTCAGGAAAGACCGTAACGAGATCGCCATCGAGAGGCAACCCTACCTGGCAAAAGCCGCCGGCGACCGTTCGTTTCCCTGGCGAATCCTGGTCATCGCCCACAACGATGGAGAGCTCGTTACCAACCAATTGACCTATTTACTGGCAAAACCATGCCAATTGAAGGATCCGTCGTGGGTCCGCCCGGGCAAGGTGGCCTGGGATTGGTGGAATGCCAACAACCTCTACGGAGTGGATTTTGAAGCAGGCATCAACACCGATACCTATAAATACTATATCGACTTCGCCAGCCGATACGGCATCGAATACATCATTCTAGACGAAGGTTGGTATCCGCTGGGCAACCTTCTGGCATTGAGCCCGGGAATAGACATGGAAGCAATCCTGGCTTATGCGAAGAAAAAAAATGTCGGCGTCATCCTGTGGGTGATCTGGAAGACATTGGACCTACAACTGGAAGAAGCCCTCGATAAGTTCGCCGCGTGGGGAGTCAAAGGGATCAAGGTGGATTTCATGCAACGGGACGACCAGCTCATGGTCAACTATTACCACAAAATTGCCCGCGAAGCCGCGAAGCGTAAGATGTTGGTGGATTTTCACGGATCGTACAAACCCGCAGGCCTGAGGCGCACCTATCCCAATGTCATCACCCGCGAAGGGGTGAGAGGACTGGAACAAAACAAGTGGACAGATCGGCAAACGCCCGAGCACGATGTCACCATCCCGTTCATCCGCATGGTGGCTGGCCCTATGGACTACACTCCCGGCGCCATGCGCAACGCCCAAAAGGAAAACTTCAGGCCGGTTTTCAACCGCCCCATGAGTATGGGTACCCGCTGCCACCAATTGGCCATGTATGTGATTTACGAGAGTCCCTTGCAAATGCTGGCCGACAGCCCCTCCAATTACCTGAGGGAACCGGAATGCACGGAATTCATCGCGTCAATCCCCACAATCTGGGACGAAACGCTGGTCCTCCATGCCAAAGTCGGAGATTACATCGTACTTGCCCGGCGCAATGGAGATATCTGGTATGTGGGAGCGATGACCGATGAAGAACCCAGACAATTTTCCGTAGATTTTTCATTTTTAGGGACAGGTACATACATCGCCGACATCATGAGCGACGGGATCAACGCCCAACGCATGGCCGAAGATTATCGGCGCCTGCAGCAGGAATTGACCCCGCAACAAACTCTGACCGCGCGCCTGGCTCCCGGCGGAGGTTGGGCGGCGATTATCCGGCCCAAAGAATAATAGCTTCTCAGGTTTTTTAGTAGAGTACGTAATTGGCTGCCCAACCGACTTTGTGGCAGCCATAGGCGATCCACATATAGCCGTTGTCACCCCAATTGGTGCCCCAGGAATTTTTCAATCTCCAGGCGCCCAGGGAGTCGTCCCAACCGCACAACACCACAAAATGGTTAACATCACCGGTCGCAGGTTGGTTAAATACTCCACTGGCGTAGTATTGGAAATAGGAATCCACATACACCAGGCACGCAACGGCGCCCATCCGGTAGATTGCGTTTTTGATGGAAGTCACGGATGCGACACTATGGCCATTCTCACAGAACCGCCAACCGGTCGCCTGATAGGAAATGATCGCCTGATTACAATTCGTACCAGGGGGGAAATTGCTGGCCAACACCGCGCCGTCCCGGAAGAAGATATCGTTGGCGAACCAACCGTTGACACAATCCCAATCATAAGGATTGCAATCCAACAGCCACTGTTCCGAAAGTTTCACGGAAACGCCGCTTTGCGCAAGAATGATCGCCTCGAACATTCCGGTACTGGCATAAGGCCAAGCGCTGCATGTGCCCTGATTTACCACCGGCGTACACACGCAGTCGTATTTCAGCGGTAACGCGACACCTGAAATTTCTTTTTCCGAGGTGACAGCGGTAACGCCGGTCGCGGGCTGCGCCGGCCCTGTTAATTCAACAAGATTCATGGACGTGACGGAATTCTCGCCCACAGTGAACGACCAACCATTGGCTTTGATCTGAGCCCGCATCGACTCTAGATCGGGAGCATCGGAAGTCTTTGCGAAAATTGACGGAATCGCCAGAATTCCCGCCGCCAAAACCACAAAAGCGAACACCAACAAAAGCTTTTTTTTGCGAAACATTGTTCCTCCTTTTTTATAGAAACATCGAAATAAATCTTTCAGTCATTATCATAGCCCATAGTCCCATATCCCAAAAACAATTTGGTTCAATCATATAACTATTTTTATATTATAAAAAATCCCGGTTACGCATTCAATCGATCAAAAGTATTAAAATAAATTCAGACAGGAACTTACAGCTCAACCTTCCGTTCATGACGCAATGAGTAAAATACCGGCACCACAAAAAGAGTGATCAACGCCACCAGCATACCGCCGAAAGTGGGAATCGCCATCGGAATCATAATATCGGCCCCCCGGCCGGTGGAAGTAAGTACAGGCAATAATGCGAGAATTGTCGTCGCGCTTGTCATCAGCGCAGGTCTAACCCGCCGGGTCCCGGCCTCGATGGTGGCCCGGCGAATATCCTGGACCGAGCCCGGCTTCCTCTTCCCGAACACCTGGTCCAGGTAGGTGGCCATAATCACCCCGTCGTCCGACGCGATTCCGAACAACGCCAGAAATCCTACCCAAACAGCGACGCTCACGTTCACCGGATGAATGTTGAACAATACCCGTATGTCCACTCCCGCCGCCGAAACATTCATAAACCAGGGTTGTCCAAATAGCCACAGCAATATGAAGCCGCCGGCCCAGGCGACTGCGATGCCCGAAAAAACCAGGAACGTGGTATAGATATTCTTAAATTTTAAATACAAAATCAAAAAGATAATCAACAAGGACAGAGGTAAAATCACAATCATTGTCTTCTGGGAGCGGACCTGGTTTTCGTAACTGCCGGCGAATGAATAGCTTACGCCGGCCGGGATACTCAACTCCCCTATGCGCTGTTTGTCGTCCAGATACCGGCGCGCCTGCTCCACTACATCAACTTCCGCGTAACCGGGCTTGCGGTCGAACACCACATACCCCACCAAAAAAGTATCTTCGCTTTTTATCATCTGCGGTCCACGGACATACCTGATGGAGGTCAATTGCCCCAGAGTCACCTGGGCGCCGGAAGGGACAGGCACAAGAATTCGTTGGATCTCTTCCAGGTTATTCCGCAATTCCCGGGGATAACGCACTTGAACGGCGTAACGCTCGCGCCCCTCCACAGTCGTCGTGACGGTTTTCCCCCCGACAGCCACCTGGAGGACATCCTGGACATCCTGAATGTGCAGCCCATAACGGGCAATGGCCCCGCGATCGATCTCCACCTGGAGATAAGGCTTCCCGATAATTCGGTCCGCTATCACAGCAGACGCTTCCACCGACGGCACCTCTTTGAGGTATTTCTCCAATTGAAACCCCACCGCCTGGATGGTTTCCAGATCCGGTCCCTTCACCTTGATTCCCATGGGAGCGCGCATCCCGCTTTGCAACATGACAATCCGCGCCGCAATCGGCTGCAGCTTCGGAGCGCTAGTAGTGCCCGGAATGGAGCCGGCCCTGACAATTTCCCGCCAGATATCGTCGGTGGAACGGATCCCCCCCCAATAATCGCGACCGGGATTCAATTCAGGCGACAACTCAGGCCGCCACAACCGGAACGGCATACCGCCGCCGTCGGAGATCAAGCGCCCCGTTTCATCGCGCGCAAATTGGCCTTTCACTTTGTATGGTTCCCCATC
>JAHELQ010000772.1 GCA_024644125.1 Candidatus Aminicenantota bacterium
AGGTAGTTCTTCAAGTAGAACGTATCGACGGCAGCCGCCCGGAAGATGAACCGGCGCGTATCATTTCCGGCTTTGTCCGGCCATTCGACCTGGGCCGGGCTCCCCTCTTGAGGGTCGCGATGCTACGGTTGCCGGGTGGACGATCGATTCTTCTCTCTGATATGCACCACATCATCAGCGACGGCGTTTCGATCCAGATTCTGATCCGCGATTTGACAGCCCTATTACGGGGTAAGACATTGGAGCCTCAACGTGTCCACTATAAAGATTTCGCCGTCTGGTGGCGGCGGCGGGAGAGCAGCGGATACTTGCGGGAACTGGAGTCGTTCTGGTTGGGGCAATTCGGCGGCGAGATACCTGTGTTGAATCTGCCGGTGGATTCCCCCCGCCCGCCGGTGCAGAGTTTCTCCGGCGGCATCGCCTCTTTCACGCTGGAAGCAGAAACGGTCGCCCGCCTACGAGCGCTGGCTTCCGCATGCAACGCAACTCTTTACATGGTCTTGATGGCAATGTTTTTCACCTGGCTGTCAAAGCTCTCGGGGCAGGAAGACATCGTCGCCGGAACTCCGGTGGCGGGGCGGAGGCTGGCGGAATTGGAAGATATTATCGGTATGTTCGTCAATACATTGGCGGTAAGGACTGTCGTGGATCCCCAGGTGGGATTCGACCACTTCGTCGAAACCACCCGGGACCGGATGCTCCAGGCCTTTGAGCACCAGGATTTCCCGTTTGAAGATTTGGTAGAGAAGGCGGCGATCAAACGGGATCCCGCCCGCAATCCGATATTCGATGTGTTGTTCGTGTTTCAAAATATGGACCGGCAGGATCTCACCGCTCAGGACGCGGTCTTGAGACCGGTGGAGCAGGATCTCAAAGTGGAAAATCCTGTGGCGCGGTTCGATATTACCATGAGTTGCGCGGAGAATGACGGCTCGTTGGGATTCACGTTGGAGTATAACGATCGATTGTTTTCAAGGCGAAGCATCGATCGCTTCTGCGAGTATTTTACATTGATCGTGGCCCGGGTGGCGGAAGATCCGTCTCGACAAATCCGGGAGATCTCGATCCTATCGGACCGGGAAAAAGAACTGATATTGAACGGTTTCAACAATACCGCCACCGGTTATCCACGGAGCGCGACTGTCCTGCAATTGTTCGCGCAGCAGGCGGACTGTACGCCGGATCGCGTGGCTGTTATTGACGGGGACCGGATGATCACCTATCGGGAGCTCGATTCCGTTGCCCGCCGGGTGGCAGCGTTCCTGATGGAGAACGGCGTCGTCCGGGAACAGCCTGTGGCCATCATGATGAAACGTTGCCTGGAAATGATTGTCGGAGTGTTGGGAATTCTGGGGGCGGGCGGAGCGTATGTCCCGTTGAATGCGGAATACCCGGAACAAAGAAAACAACTCATGCTGGTCGATTGTGGCGCCCGCTGGTTGCTGGTAGATAGGCCGGTATCGGAACATATGGATTGCACTATTATCGAAATCGGCTCGATCCTCGCGAGCCATGATCGACCGGCGGTCGAGACGCCTGACGGGAGCGCCGGCCATCTGTGTTATATCATGTACACCTCCGGCACCACCGGCGTTCCCAAAGGAGTGATGGTGGAGCATCGCAATGTGGTTCGGTTGGTGAAGGAGACGAATTATTTCGATTTTTCCGTTGCCGGGAGAATTCTTCAAACCGGGGCGTTGGAGTTCGACGCTTCCACTTTTGAAATATGGGGCGCCTTGTTAAACGGTCTCGCCCTCGTGTTGACTGCCACCGATAATATCATCGACGCCGCCGCGCTAAAAAAGACTCTACTGGTATTTGATATCGGCGCCATCTGGTTGACGGCCCCTTTGTTCAACCAATTGCTGGACGCGGATATCACGTTATTTGAGCCGTTGCGATTCCTTCTTTGCGGAGGCGATGTCCTCTCGCCCGGCCACATTAACCGGTTGCGCCGCCGTTATCCGCACCTGACAGTGATCAACGGTTACGGTCCCACGGAAAACACCACGTTTTCAACCTATTTCCATGTACAGTCGGAATTCCGGGGTACCATTCCCATTGGACGCCCGATCGCCAATTCGACGGTCTATATTGTGGACCGTTTCGACCG
>JAHELQ010000773.1 GCA_024644125.1 Candidatus Aminicenantota bacterium
GACCGCCACCGAGGTCGTGCCTGTGGGGGTGTTGATCGAACTCAATTTCACCGGCGGATAGAAGGGCTGGTCGCAATCGTCTTTGTATTCTGTCTGCCATAACAAATCGCCGGCCGGGAACGAGCCGCCGCACCAGGTAGTGTAATTGAGGCGGAAACTGAGATCGAAGCTGCCTCCGGCGGGAATGGGATTGGTTAACTCGAAGCGTTTGTCGGTTGTGTTGTAAGTGACTCCGGCCGGGAGATCGCTAACGGTCATGGCGCCGAAATCCGCAAAGATCCAGACATCGTGGGCTGTGCCGTCGCCGGTGTTCTGGATGGTAAACGAGGTGTCCGCGGAATCCTGACAATAGTCGAATGAGATATTCGGCGGAGTGTATGTGATCAGCGGGGTTTTTACGATCCGTTGTACCGACGCTGTGGCGGTGCCGCCGTCCGAGGCTGTGTCGAAGCAGGTGTTGGCGGCGTCGCAGCCCCATTTGGCGTTGGCGACGTTATCCAGGAATTCACAGGCGATGACAGTGGCGGTAATGTCGATGGTGATAATTTCGCCGGGATTCATTTGGGCCAATGCCGGAATTTGGGCCGCTTCCCATGTGGTGACCTGTCCAGAGTTGTTTCCCGCGGGCGTTGAAGACACGTATGCGAGGCCGGCTCCCAGGTCGTCTGTGACTGTCACGTTTTTAATAGTGCCGATTCCGGTGTTCTCCACCGTGATGGTCCAGGTGACGGTTTGCCCCAATTCCTGGGGGATTACATTGGGTTTTTTCTTGATAGTGACGCCTCCGGGCAGAACTTGAATGGAGAAATTGGTGGCGTCGGAGCTGGGGGTGCCGCTGATCAGGTAAGCGATCGAGACGTTTTGTGAACCGGATACAGCGGCGCATCCGGCATATAGGTCGAAGGTGATGTTCAGGGTCTCGCCGTCGTTCAATGTGAAGGCGCTGCCGTACAGGGTGTCGATATTCCAGACAAGCTCCGCCGGCGCCGGGTTGATGGCCGGGTCTGCGGTTATGATAGGTGGATTGCCGTCCACATCGATGGAGGTGGTGCCGGCCACATAATTGAAACCGGTGAGGGCGTCAATTTCATTGGTGATTGCAAGCTGGGTGAGCGGATTCCCCGAATTGTTGAGGATACTGATAGTGTATGTTTTTTGCTCGCATTTATTGATATCGTTGTCCCCGGTGACTCCTGTGGATTGTGCCGGCAGGCCGCCGCAGAAGAGGAGGAGGACAAGTAATGTGAATTTTAACGTTCGGATCATTTTTCCCCCCTAATGGTAATGGAAATCCCGCTGAAGCGCAGGGGTATGTCTATGGTGTTGTTGCCTTTTACGATAGTGATTTTTTTGTCGATGGCGCCGCCGTCGTATTCGATGATGATACGGCGCTCGCCCGGTTCGATGTGGGAGAACACGAATATTCCGTTCTTTCCGTCGCATTGCAACTGTCCATCCAATATGGCTTTGAATGTCGCGGTCGATAGATCGCCGTCATTGAAGGTGCCGTCGCGATTTTTGTCGAAAAAGACATGTCCTTGCAGTCGGGCGTTGTTGGGAATATCTTCCCGTTCTAATTTGACGGCGAAATCCACCTGGTCGGTGAGACCGTCGCTGAGTACGGCAAGAACCGGAGTTCGGGAGCCGGGAATGTATTTGGGCGGCAGGGTGGCGGTGTTGACGCCGACGGCGTATTCTCCGGGATTGAGGTTTTCGAACGAATAGCGTCCGTTTTTATCTGTGATCGCCTGCTCGCCGGTGGAAAGACGAACCTCTATGCCTGGCAGCGGCACATCGCCTCCTCCCAGGAATTCATCCTCGTCGCGGTCCAGGAAGACGTACCCCTCCACGCCGCTGTAGAATACGAAGCTGGAGGTGGAGATATTGATGTAAGCTGAAGCTTCCAGTCGCAACGTTTGGCCGCTGGTGTCGATGGTTGTCAACACGGCGCGGTTGATGTTTTTCCCCCGTTTGGCATCGGCGCCGATTACCAATTGGAACCGCAATGTAGCGGTCTTGCCGGCCCCGATGTTGGGGATTTGCCAGCGAATGGAGCTTCGTCCAGGAGGATCCTGGAGCGGCGCGCCATCGAGAAGAGATGAGCCGGGGA
>JAHELQ010000774.1 GCA_024644125.1 Candidatus Aminicenantota bacterium
CTCCTAGCGCAACGGTTTTCAAGCGGATATAGGGCGTTGCGTCGGGAGTGGCGTTCTCCACCAGGACGGCGAAAAAACTGGGCACGCAACTGAGGTGAGTGACCTTGTTTTTGATCAACATGAGAATGAACTCCCGGGGTAACATGAATCGGTTCTTGAAAATCACATTGGCGCCGCCCACATACATCGGGGCGAAGAGGGCCGAGAAGGAGCCGTCGAAATGATACGGAGACTCACTCATGGCGTTGGTTTGATTGTCGAAATCAAATTCTACCACCGCTTCCCGCACATAGTTCATCAAACTCTCGTGGCGGATGGTGACGCCTTTCGGTTTTCCAGTGGAACCGGAAGTATAGATAATATAGGCAAGACTTTTCGGGTCGCGGTTGGGATCGGCGATGGTTTTCTTTTCCTGGATACATTTTTTCAGCGAGAACGCTTTCATGCCGTTTTCCAATTCCGGCAATTCCTCATCCGCCTCCGCATCGACGAACACGACATACGTTGTCACAGCAGGGTCCGCCAATTTGTACACATCGTCTTTTTTTCTGGAAATCACCATTTTGGGTTTGCAATCTTGCAGGATCTCTACCATCCGCTCCCGCGGGTCATTGTGGGGGATAGGTACATAAAGGCAGGATTTCTTGAAGGCGCCGAAAATAGCGACCGCATATTCGATGGAGTTTTCGAGATAAATGGCGATCCTGTCGTTCCTGGTGAAGCCAAGACTCTCCAGGAAATAGGCGAACGAATTGACGTGCGATTCCAGCTCGCCGTAGGATAACGAATGATCCTCGCCTTTGATGGCTACGGACATCTCGCTGTATTTGGCGAAGTAGGAGATATATTCGGTGATGATGTTCAGCGCGGCGAATTCGTCCGAGAGATGGACGGGGCGTTCCGACGATCTGGCGTTCCTGGACGGAGCCGCGTTAAAATGAACGCGGTTGTTGGGCACGCGGACGCGAAACCGTCTGCGCAGGTCCTCCAGGCACTCGCCATCCGCAAGGTGAATCGATCCCAACTTCAATTGCCGGCCGGTATCGCCAGCGCACACGATCTCCGCCGCCGCTTCGAACACATCGACAGACGCGCTTAAATGGGTGATATCGCCGTCAGACAGCCGCCGCGCCACACATTCAGGAGTGAATGTCTTACACGCCGCGGATTCGACGGTGGCGCCGGCCGCCAGCGCCGCCAGCAAAGGCCCGAATGAATCATCCGAAGAAAAAGGCAACGTCGCCAATAAATGGGACGACGGATTAAATTTGTGCGCATCCTGGATCGCCGCCACATACCCGGCCAGATCCCGGTGGGACACGGCGACGGAGTGGAACGCATCGTCGTCTTCGGTCTCCAAATAGGCGATATATGCATGGTTTGTCGATTCTTTCTGCCCGTCGCCCAATTGAAATAATTCCAGACTGTCCACTCCCGCGCATGAATCGGGGGCAACAAAGCGGGTGACCGGCGAATCCACGAGTTCCTGCAAACGAGCCGGACAATCGGTCAAAACAAAGCGGGGACGGGCTTGCGACAACAGCTTCCCTGTCCTTTCAGCCGGCAGGTCGATGGGGACAGGCGTCAACACTCCGGAAACAATTGGAATGGAAATCATAGCCAGCAAAAAATTGCATGAATTATCAAGGAACAACCCCACCCTGTCGCCCTCCTCTACCCCGGAATCACGCAAGAAGGCTGAAAATTCCGCCACACGACCGTTCAGTTCCCCGTAGCTCCATTGGCGGCGCTCATCAATCATTGCGGTTTTGGAATCATATTTCGACGCGCCGGCGATCACAACATCACTCATACGTTTAAATTCACCCATAGTTAATCTCCTTTTTTCAGCTTCACTTAGATATCTCTTTCTTCCATCTGCTGGATATAACATCCACGTTCTCACGGAACCAATAATCCGTCACCTTCCCAAAATACGACCGCGGATCGGGAGCGTCGCTGGTCAGGTTTTTGGGGGGCAGCATTGTATCGTCTGAAATATAGTGTTTGAACTCTCCATCAGGCCTTCGAAATACTTGAATTTACGGGGCGGCAGTTTTTTTATGTCCCATTTCTGAACGGAGCGGCGGATAAACTGCCATTGGC
>JAHELQ010000246.1:0-415 GCA_024644125.1 Candidatus Aminicenantota bacterium
TCCTCTCCGTTCCATCTTCAGATACTCCGGCCATCCAGGAGATGCATCTCTTCATTCTCCATTTTTTGGCTGAAACTATCGAAGAACATATGTTCGGAGAACAATTTAATAGCGATGCTCTAACAAGTTAGGAACATGGTTTTAGATTACAAAGGAACAAAGTTTTCATTCAAGAAAAAAAAACAACTGCAACGGAGACGCCAGGTCACAATTGCCGGCGGAATGGTTCTTGCCGTTCTGGTGGTTCTTTTTATTTTACAATTTATAGATAGTAGACGGATTTCGGGAATCCAGGACGCTCTACTAAAGGGAAAGGTCGCCGAAGCTACATCGCGAATGCAAGACGCCGCCGGCGGTCTCTTCAACCGCGACGCAAAAAAGGAGCTCTCCGCCCTGATTTTTTTATTCGAAGGTA
>JAHELQ010000246.1:425-1155 GCA_024644125.1 Candidatus Aminicenantota bacterium
GAAGTCGGCTTCGTTATCTCCAGGCCCTCTCCCTGCTGGCGGAAAAAGGAGAATACCCGGCTCTGGAAACCTATACCGATTTTCTTCTTCAAAACAAAGAACACGAAGGTTTACTCTATTTCAAGGCCCTATCTCGATCAGCCTTATTGGATCCTCAAGCATCCAAACATTTTCTGGAGCAAATTCCGATTCAGGAAAAAACGAAAAATAAAAAGGCGCTGGGTATTCTATCTGAAACGAACCAAAAGTTGAACGCCGGCCGGATCGAATATATTTTCGGAACGAACGGCCATGCCCTGGCCTATTATGATTTGAAGCGGAAACAAACAATACCGCTGGCTCCGGGATTTGATTTTTCTCCTTTTAACGATTTGTTCGCCCAGGGCGTCAAATATTACAAGTTGACGCTGGATCTCAAACTCCAACAACAAATTCACCGTTTGTTTGCAAAATATCACGGGACGTTCATTTTACTGCGGCTGGCGGATAATGCGATTGTCGCTTCTTATTCCAAACCGTTTGGCAGGAAGACGAACAATGCCGCGCTGGAAGAATTGTACGAAGCCGGCTCGATCATCAAGGTCGTCACGTTATTCGGATATCTCAACCAGAGGGGGCAGGAGTTGTTTCCGTTCCAATGCAAAGGGAATGTGAACATCGGCGGCGAGATGTTTTACGATTGGTTGCCTCACAAACAAGTGGATACTTATGAAAAAGCGCTGGCTGTCTC
>JAHELQ010000246.1:1165-7613 GCA_024644125.1 Candidatus Aminicenantota bacterium
CGGCATGGGGAAGGCATATCTCAACCAATGCTTCGACGATTTTTTCTTCAACCTGCAACCGTTCGAAGATGTGTTCATCCGTTTTCCCACCGGTACCTACGATCCTACCGCCTCCAGCGAAATACGGCTGGCCCGGTTATCCGTAGGTCTGGAAGAGGTGAAAATCACCACTCTCCATAGCGCTCTTATCGCAGCCATCATCGCGCAGGGCGGTTCGACTCCGCAACCGCATCTGATAGACAATATCAAAAATATCCTCGATTTGGGATTCTATCGCCACGACATTCGTATTCTCGAAGTGCATAAAGACAGTCCCGCCCACCACCGGACAAAACAAGCGATGTTATCGGTGCAGGAAGACGAGAATGGAACTGGAAGGCGGGCAAAGGTCGATTATATGCTTACCGCGCTTAAAACCGGCACAGCCGGAAATAAAAAAGCCGGGCTCGATGCTATTCTCATGGGCTTTTTCCCCGCTTCAAAACCGAAGTACGCCTTCGCTTTCCGCTTGCAACGGGCTGGGAAAGCCCAACTGGAAGGCGCGTATTTCCTGAAGAGTTTCCTCGAACAAACCTCTCTGATACAGAAATAGTTGTAGCCCTGATTTTTTCAAGTAGTCGTATTGGGCGTCGCCCTGGAATTTCTCTTCGCCATCCGGTAGGTTTGCCAGAGCGACCATTCCAGAACTGAACCGGCAAAGGTGCAATAATTGAGGTCCCGTTTTTTGATATCTCCGGTCCTGCGGAAGGCTTCGTGCGGGCAACCGCCGCCGCAAATTCCGAGAGCCGCGCATTCGAAACACTCCTCCATGTTCAACGGCGAGCGGCGCCTCCACTCAGCGAAGGCCGGTTCGTTCTCAGGGAGGAAGGGCTCATCGACACTACAGTCAAAATAGGCGCCTGTCCCCAAAAAAGCGTAGCAAATTCCGATCTTCCCTTCCGGCGATACCACCATCTGCTCCCCGCAGGCTGCACAATTGTTTGGCCGCACCCGGTTATTCACGAACGCGGTGACCAGACGGCCGACAGTATCCTCGTAAATCCCATGTTCCAGGCAATATTCGTAACACCGCAGGGCGGCGGTGGAAAGCTTTTTGATATATTGGGCCTCTGATTTCACGGGAACCGGAGGATCTGATAAAATATTCCAGCCGAACGCCTTGATATCGAAGTCTCCCGCAAACCACCGGGCGATGTCGTCCATTTCCTTCATATTGTGAGGGCCCGCAGTGCAGGAAATGGAGACCTCGATTCCCGCCTTTTTCAAAAAACGGAACCCCCGCATCGTCTCTTCAAATGTTCCGCGCCTGTCCGGGTATTTGCGGAAAGCCTCGTGAGTGTCCGCTTTTCCGTCGATCGACACCGCCACATGCACATTGTGCTTTTTCAAATATTCGGCGATCCCCCGGGTGACCAATGAGCCGTTGGTATTGAGGCAGAGCCTGAGAGATTGTGGCAATCTCCCGTTTTCCTTCAGCAATTTGATGTAGCCCAGTGCGGTTCTCAACGACGTCATATTGAGCAATGGCTCGCCGCCGTAAAAAATAATGGTTTTTTCTTTATCGGAACTGCTCCTTGCCAGACATTCGCTGAACCGGTCGATGGCCAGTTTGGTGGTGCGGCACGACATGAATGACGACCTGTAATCCGGCGGCAGCGATTGCCGGATAAAACAATAGGAACAATTAAAATTGCAATGCTCGGTTAGTACAAGATACAACACCCGGATGTCCGGCGCGGCATTGAACGTGTCGGATATACGACGAAGCTCCTCTGTCTCGTCGTAATGCGCCGGCACAATGAGCTTGCGCTCTTTCAGCCGCGCCATGAGACCGGGATTGTTGACGGCAGACCAGTCGCCCCTTTTTAGCGGCAGAGAATCCGCTCTGGATATGAATACCATTTGCATCGAGAGAGAATGGTAATATACTCCGATACGGTTCCGTTCGAAATAATGACAAAATTTCGAAAATTTCAACGAATCGGCGTCATTGGCGACGCCGCCGGTGTCCATACCTTTGTAAGTCATGTTTGTCTCTTTTATATCGATTTATTTAATACCCTATGAAATAATTTTTTTAAAGCGTTTATTTCCATGAGATCGATTCCGACTCTTTCGAAATAGGGCTTTTCGCAGACGACACTTTTGCAATCCCTGTTCTCCAGGTAGGCCGAATACCTGCATCCGCCGCCGCATAGAGGGACATAGCGGCAATCGAAACAATCTTCCCACGGATGGCTATGGCGAAAGTACTCGAACCGGTCATCGACGCCATCCCAAATATTTCCCACGGTAAATTCCTCGTGTCCGGCAAACGCCGGGCATTTGTAGAATTGTCCCAATGGATCTATCGAGAAATGATTCTTGTTCATGATTGTCGAGCAAGGGCCCATGGAAAAATCGAGGTTCGCTTCCATGTTCCTGCTCAAAGCCTCTTTTATCAAGCGCAGGTTAGCATCCAGATTTGAATGGGAATAGGAGCATACTCCGCAAGAATAGGCGGGCGTACTGGTCGCCGAGAGGTTTTCGATCACCGGGTCGAAACCGATATTGTGTATTTTACCCGTCAGATCCAATTTGGCGAGAAGGTCCAGCAAAGCCACGAGACTGTCTTCGTTCTTGTCGTCATAGATCCCCTTGATCACTACCTTTATTTTCCCGCAGATATCCTGGATGTTCCGGATGATGGTTGCGAACGAACCTCGCCCGTTTGCACATGGCCTCATCCTGTCGTGAACCTCTTGCTCGCCCGCCAATGCGATCACCGCCCAATTCAACCCATATTCAAGCAACTCGTCGGCCATGCCGCCGGTCAACAGCGTACCGTTGGTAGTGAGGCCAACGTCGAGCGTGATCTCCCTCTGCCGACAAATATCCTTCATTTGTTTGCAAATCGCTTTCATCGGAGCCAGATGAAGAGTTGGTTCTCCTCCGTAAAACGCCAGGGAAAGTGTTTGCGGCGAGACTGATTCGATTTTTCCTTTCAGCCATTCAATCACCTGCCGGGTGGTTGATTCCGACATGAGGACAGGGCGCTTGACGCCGTTTTCGATGCAGAATCCGCAGGCCAGGTTGCAGGCGAAAGTGGTCATGATGATGACATTCAGTGAGGCCGGGCTCTCTTTGATGACTTCGAAACGCTCTCTGAGCAGCATCTTCTCATCATGTTGCTCCGGCACCAGGACGCCGGCCTTCAAAAACCGCTCCCACGGGATGCCGGGTTCGCCAGCATCCAGAGGTTTCTCTCCGCAATTTTCCATCAAATCCATGACTCGCGCGTCGGTCATTGTGAAGCTGTGGCGCAGCGTATTGTATATCAAACCGTTCCCGGTAACCGGGAAGTCCTTGATATAGACATTGTACTTGGAAATATTCAAACAACGGCCCGAAAAACTAATATTTCACCTCATTTCATCAACGTCAGGACAATCTCCTTCCGCTCTCCCGGAGAAACCAACCCATCTTGATGGAATCCACTTTCCACCGCTAATTGCAGCCGGAATTCCCTAATCATTAAGGCATTTAAAAAATGTGCCTCACTCCTTTTTTCTAAATTTTTTTATTCTCGATGAATTATAGGTAGCAACGGACAAATAGCGTAAAGCAACCCTTGATGATGGTATTCCCAATCGAAGCTTTCGCGATTTCAGGATCGAGGGCGTCCAGCGCGCTTATATCATGGAAGTCACCTTTGTCATCCAATTTAATGGATTTCAATAACTGTACTTCATCTTCCGAAATATCGTGATCCGCGACGGAAGCTTCGGGTTCCTGGAAAAATCGCGAGCGGAAGTTTTTATCGGTAACCGCCCGGTTGATTAGCTCTTCAACGCCTTTCTTTGACATTTAGTCACTCCTTTTTATAACCTTCAGTTTTATTGCTGTTACTCTAATGTTATATTTTTTTCTTGAATTTTTCAACAGGGTAAAAATAATTTTTAAGGAAATTTTTCCCAGCGTATTGACCCATTTGTCATTGAGTGTTACAACACATTCAGACGAGATTAAACGCGGGAGGTGCCGGTTATGGCCGAGCGACTGAAAGATATATTTTTTACGGAAGAATCGGTAAGGCGGATGGGCGACGCCATCTACCGGGCCTGGGAATCCTTTGATATGGAAGGATTTGTCGTTTCTGTATTCGACGATGACTTCGAAGCCCTGGAATTGAAGGCCAGGATGCGCCACACTACCCAGTGCGCCCACCGCTTTCTTCCGCAAGATTACCGGGAAGCCCTGGAAATCTTGAAAAAAGCCGCGCCCGGGATCAAAGGTTTCGAAGTCATGTCGCTGCCGGACTATGTTGAATTGTATGGCCTGAACGACTGGGAGGCCTCGCTTCCGGCTTTGCGGTTTTTTACCCGGTACGCCAGTGGCGAATTCGCCGTTAGGCCGTTCATTGTACAAGATCCGGTGCGGGCGATGGAGTGGATGACCGCTTTGGCGGACGATGAGGATCATCATGTCCGGCGTTTGGCCAGCGAGGGTTGCCGGCCGCGGTTGCCATGGGCAATGGCGCTTCCCGGATTTCAGAAGGAGCCGTCGCTCATCCTGCCGATACTGGAAAAATTGAAGAGCGACGAATCGGAAACCGTGCGTCGCAGCGTCGCCAACAATCTGAACGATATTTCGAAAGACCACCCGGATGTGGTTCTGGATCTATGCGAAAAATGGTCGGGAGCGTCCCCCGAAATCGACCAGATCGTCAAACACGCCTGTCGCACCCTGCTCAAAGCGGGCCATACCCGGGCCATGCGTTTGTTCGGCTATGGAGATCCGGCTCAAATACAAGTGGAAGACCCGGCTCTCGACGAACCGCACATCACCATCGGCGACCATGTCCGCGTATCCTTTAAACTCAATGTCCAGGAAGACTCCGATTGCGACATCCGTCTCGAATTCGCGGTGCATTATCTCAAAGCCAACGGCAAACATTCCGCGAAAGTCTTCCAGATCATCGAAAAAACCTTCGCGCCGGGTATCCACTCCTTCAACCGCAAGCTATCCTTCGCCAATATGACCACACGCAAACACTACCCCGGCCCCCATCCCATCGCCATCATCGTCAATGGCCAGGAAAAAGCCCGCGTTACCCTTGAATTGAAGCCAACGTCGTAAAGAATCATGAAAAACGAGGAGGAAATTTTGACGTATAACGCAAGCCGGCGCGGCTTTATCCGCACCATCCTGACCGGCGTCGCCGGAAGTTCCTTGTTATTGGAGGCCGGGAAGGAAGCGCTCCTCGGCAAGGCCGCATCGCTTCTTCCGCCTCGAACCGATGATCGCGATCATCGAGATCTTCCTGAAAGCTACTGGCAATTGGTCAAAAAGAACTTCCCCCTGGAACAGGATCTGCGCTATTTCAACAACGCCTCCCTCGGTCCGTCGCCGGAAATCGTCCGCGACGCCACGGAGTCATTCCGTCGCACCCTTGATTCATTCCCCGCCAAATACATGTGGGGCGGTTGGCAAGAGGAAAAAGAACAGGTCCGCGGTAAAGCGGCCCAACTTCTCGGAGCGTCTCCCGAAGAGATCGCTCTCATCCACAATACAACCGAAGGTATGAATCTGGTGGCATCGAGTCTCGATCTTAAACCCGGCGACGAAGTAATTCTCGCTGACCACGAACACCCTTCGGGCGCCATCCCCTGGCAATATTGGCAAGAAACCAAAGGGATCAAACTCGTCCGCCCCGTTCTACCGATCCTGCCTCAAACCCCGGAACACATTGTCGAAGTCTACGCCGAAGCAATCACTCCAAAAACCAGAGTCATCTCCATGTGCCACGTCGTCAACACCAACGGCATGATCCTCCCGGTTAGACAAGTGTCCCAAATGGCCCGCCAAAAAGGCGTTATCGTCGCCGTAGACGGAGCGCAGGCTCCGGGGATGGTGACCATGAACCTTCACGACCTCTACTGCGACTTCTATGCAGCCAGTTCACACAAATGGCTCTTTTCCCCCAAAGGAATGGGCATCTTCTACGCCCGTACCGATTCGCAATACCTCATCAAACCCCTGATCGTGTGCCGCGGCTACGACGATCCATCCATCCGCCGCTTCGAAAACTACAACACCCGCAATCTCCCTGAACTCCTGGGCCTCGGCACCGCCCTCGACTTCCAGAACCTCATCGGCCCCAAAACCATCGAGCATAGAATCATCCAACTCAAGCGCTATTTTCTCGAAAAACTCTCGACCCGCCCCCGTCTCAAACTCAAAACCCCGTCCAACGGCCAACTCTCAGCCGGAATCCAGGCTGTCGAAATCATCGACCTATCCGCCGTCGAAGCCGCCGATCGCCTCATGACCGACTTCCACATCAACGTCCGCCCCATGACCACCCACAACCTCAACGCTCTCCGCGTCTCCCTCTCCATCTACACCACCAAGCAAGACATCGACCACCTCCTCCAATCCCTCGACACCCTCGCCACCACCTAACGAT
>JAHELQ010000775.1 GCA_024644125.1 Candidatus Aminicenantota bacterium
TAGGATTTTGAAATTTAATGGAGAACATAAATCCCAGCATCACCGGTTTTGTTTGTTAGGATCCAGAGCGTTGCGGGATATGCTTTCATTCAAACGTTCTCCTGATGTTGTAAATCTAGCGAGGCAGAATCTGAAGGGGGTGATTACTTCCCATGAAGATCCCAAAATTCGTTTGGAAGCCGGAGAAATTCTGGGAGTATTTGAGGATGATCGATATACCGATTTTAAGATGATTGAGATCCCTGCAGGAGAATTTATTCGTGGGAGTGTGAAAGGGAAATATTATGACGACGAAGTGCCCTCGCGAAGGATTTATCTTGATACGTATTTAATCGGCAAATACCCAGTAACGAATCGTGAGTATAAAGAATTTGTGGAGTCGGAGGGCTACAAGCGAGAGGAATTTTGGTTGCCCGAAGGATTGGACTTTCTAAAGGCGGAAAAAATTTCAGAGCCACCATATTGGCGCGACCGGAAATGGAATGGTTTGAATTTTCCGGTTGTGGGAGTGAGTTGGTATGAGTGCGAAGCTTTTTGCCGTTGGTTAAGCGAGAAAACCGGTTTTAATTATTGTCTTCCGACTGAAGCTGAATGGGAGAAGGCAGCGAGAGGTACTGATGGTAGGCTTTGGCCATGGGGCAATGAATTTGATGAAAAGTTATGCAATTCTGGGGAGTTAGGTCTGGGCCGAACCAGTCCTGTAGGGATATTTTCAGAAGGTGAAAGCCCATGTGGTTGCATTGATATGGCGGGCAATGTATGGGAATGGTGTCAGGATTGGTTTGGTAGTGAATATTATAAAGATTGTCCTGAGACGAATCCACCTGGGCCTGAGATTGGCGGGCACCGCGTGCTGCGTGGCGGCTGTTGGTTCAGTGTCAGTGCTGATTGCCGGTGCGCCTACCGTCGCTACGGTCGCCCCGAGGATCGCGGCAACGGCAGGGGGTTCCGCCTAGCCAGGTCTCTTTAACCACTTTCCACTTTACCCCTTTACCACTTTCGGCAAAAAATTTTTTAGCATGAGATATGGGTGAGCGCGGTGGCGAATGCCCCGACGCGAACCCAACGGAGGATTGAGATGTAAGAGTCGGGGGAGGAAAATGATTAAAATATTCACGCTTAAATACGAAGATAGGCTCGAAGGTTTTAACAACGAGATATTGGAAAAATTTTTGAGCGATAAGGAGATGATAAAATGGGAGGGAAAATTTTTTGAGAAGAAGGGAGAGTTCTTCTGGACAGTACTGGTGGAATATAAATTCAATGCGCCTGAAGACAAAGTAGATCCCGGACCACCGCCAAAAAAGAAAGATGAATCCTATAAAACGGAGCTCACGGAGAAGGATTGGCCTCTATTCAATCGCCTACGGGAATGGCGAAGCGAAACCAGTAAAAAGGAGGGCGTCCCTCCCTATATTATATTTCAGAACAAGCAATTGGCAAAAATTAGCACTCTCCGGCCCACTTCCCTCAATGGTCTTCAACAAATTGACGGGATTGGGAATTCCAGACGGGGGGATCTAGCCGGAATTTTGTCGCAGGCTGCTTAAAAATGGAAGATTTTCAGTTGAGATAATTTTGGGGCTATGATATTAATATATTCTTTGGGGAAAGCTTGTAGGAGGTTGAAACAATGAGCTCGATTACGCTGTTGCATTTGTCTGATGTTCATTTTAAAAAAGATAATGACGGGAATTATCCGCCTTTTCCGGGGAAAGTGAACGAATGGATGGTCGATAGGATAAGCCGTCATCTGCAAGAAATTGATGGAAGCCTTGATTATGTTGCTGTTACTGGAGATATTGCCTTCTCAGGGAAACAGGAAGAGTATGAAACAGCTAAGGGATTCTTTGATTTACTGAAACAGGCTTTGCCTGAACAGACGGAATTTTTGATAGTGCCTGGGAATCATGATGTTGATCGGAAAAAAATAGATGAAGCTATAAAAATGCATGATATCGTGTCTAACAGGAAATCTGATATTTTCCTCAAAGATGAGACTAAATTAAGTATTTTCGTTCACCCTAAATTCAAGGCTTTTTATAAATTTGCGGGGGGTATACAGCCAGGTCTGTTTGGTGATTGCACAAACTATTTTTGGG
>JAHELQ010000776.1 GCA_024644125.1 Candidatus Aminicenantota bacterium
CAACCGGATCCCAGTGGTGAACCAGGTGGACCTTGAGATCGAATCCGGCGAAATAATCGGATTGTTGGGCAGAAACGGCGCAGGGAAAACCACCACATTTTTGATGCTGGCAGGCATCATCAAGCCCGACGATGGAGAAGTCCTCCTGGGCGATGAACCAATCGATAAATTGCCGTCGTATGAACGCGCAGAACGTGGATTGATCTATCTACCCCAGCAGCACTCGGTCTTTCTCAAGGCAAACGTATTCGACAATCTCTTCCAGATCCTCGAGTTACGACTCCCGGAAAAGGAAGCGCATGAACGGACGATGGAGCTGTTGGAGGATTTTGGACTGGCTTATATCAAAGACTCGCGGGCCTTCCAATTATCCGGCGGGGAAAAACGGAGATTGGAAATCGCCAGAGCCATGATCATGAATCCCAAGTTCTTGTTTCTGGACGAGCCCTTTACCGGAATCGATCCCATCACTATCATCGAAATCCAGAAGATCATCTGGAAACTGAAGGAACGCGGCATCGGCATCATCATCACCGATCACAACGTCAAAGACACGTTCAATATAACAGATCGGGTCTACATCATCCACAAAGGACAGATCCTCACCGCCGGTCAGCCGGAGGCTGTGATCCAGGAAGAGCGAACCCGCGCTGTTTTTCTGGGTAAAGATTTCCAGTGGGGCGGCGTCGCCGCTATTCCGCCTCTTTCAACGACCCCATAAACCGCTCTTTATTTTGCCGGGCGGTATAGGGAATCCGCGGAATCGTTTCCGCAGTGTGCTCCCGGATACGGATCAATAAAAATCTGGGCCCCGGCCGTCGCCACAATTCCTGCAGCAATACCTCGACCTCTCCCCTTTGCTCCACGGCTTCCACGGTTGGATACCCCGCGGCCCGAGCCAGGTCTTCCAGACGCACGTTCCCAGAGATTGTGGGCTGGTTGCCGGTGGTACCATACACTCCGTTGTCCAGAACGATATGCAGCAGATTACCCGGTTTGACCGCCCCGATAATAGCCAGGTTGCCAAGCCCCATTAAAAGATTGCCGTCGCCGTCCAATACGACGACGCGTTCTTCCGGCCGCCTCACCGCAAAGCCCAGTCCAGTGGAAGACGCTAATCCCATGGAACCCACAAGATAGAAATTCCGCTGCCGGTCCTGGCAATAGCATGATTCCCGGGCCATGGCCCCATTGGCGTGAAATACGAATTCCCGGTCGCCCAGTTGAGATACGACGCTCTGAATGGCTTGCAGGCGGCTCATGTCAGACTCCCCTTTTTTATCAGTAGGACATAAGGCCGGCGCGCCTCCAACATATAAGACGCGATCCCGGCCATCTCTTCCAGCCCGAGACGTTCTTCCAGAATTGAATAGCGGATCCCGAAGATCTTCAACAGCTCTTCGGTGTGGGCCCCCATTACCTGGTGCTCTTCCCAGCCCGGATCGCCGGGCCCCCGGTAGGTTACCAACACCAGCGCCGGAATATCATAGATGAGGTGGATAGACGCGAAGGCCTCCAGCGAGTACCCCAAACCGGAATTCTGCATGTAAATCACTGGCAACGCTCCTGCCAGATAAGCTCCGGCGGCGATCCCCACCGCGATATCCTCCCGCGGAGCGGGCACATGAAGACTGGAATCCATTGGACTCAACAAATCGATCAAAGGGGTCAGGTACGAGCATGGAACCCCGGTAAAAAACTCAACCCCTGACGCTCTCAAAATCCCTAAAAAATCTTCCGCATTCATCATCGGCAATTATACCAGTTTCCTCTTCAAAACAGAAGCGCCCCTTCACCTCTAATTAAATCAATTGAAACCGGAGGGAGGTTCCCGGCCGGACTGTGTTACTTGACGTTGATGTTATTTAGCTGAAATTCACATTTTTTACTTTTGCAGTCACTTGCGATAGAAATTCGGAAATGTCGCTGCTTTGAAGTGACGAATCTTCCAATAGCGTGGCAGCGTCCTCCCGGGCCAATGTAAACATATCGAAATTCCTCCTGGTGTCTCCGAGTTTGAAATCCAGATATCCCGATTGTTGCAAGCCGGGGATGATTCCTCCCCCCCGCATCTTCAGGTCCATTTCGGCGATT
>JAHELQ010000777.1:0-935 GCA_024644125.1 Candidatus Aminicenantota bacterium
GGTGTCGTTGTCGGAGACGATGTCGTCAACCCAGAAATAGGAGCCGAACGCGCTGGTGGGCCAGGTTTGCCAGGTCCCGGAGTAACAGCGGTAGATGGCGGTGGATGTGGCCAGCCATACATCTCCCGACGGGCCGCTTCCCATCTTGAAGTAGACCGCGGTGGTTCCGAATGGGGCGCCAACGGTTACAAAATTGGTCCCGTCAAATTTGACAACGCCTTTGGAGGTGGATACCCAGATGTTGCCGCCTGCGTCATGGGCGAACTTGTAGACATATTGCGACGGAAGTCCGGCGGTGGTGGTTTTCCATGACCACTCGCCGCCGCGGTACACGCCGATGCCGGAGCTGCCGGCCAACCACACTTCCGGCGTTCCGCCGGCGTCGGTGGTTTCGGTGATGTCATAGATGTTGGAGAGCCTTGAGCCCCCGACATAGCCCGAAAAGGTCTGCCAGTTTCCCGACGCGTCCCGGCGAAAGACTTTATCGTAGGTTCCCAGCAGCCACACATTGCCGCCACTGTCAAAAAACGCCTTCGCGTACGGCGGGTCGATGCTGGTTGCCTCGAATATCAATTCTGTGGCGCCGCTGGCCAGGTCATAGGTCATCCACCCGGCGGAATTGGCCAGATACAGCACGCCGTTCTTGCCGCAACCGCCATAAACAGTGTTGAACTCCTCAAAATGCCCCATCTCGAACACACTCACCCCGCCGCCGGACACATTCCGCCCGATCTCCGCCTCCAGGCGGCCGGAGGTCAGGCTTCCACCGGAAACGGTGATGGCTGAACGAGCAGTGACTGTTTCATCAGCTAAGAACACTTCTTTGGATGTTTGGGATAACATTTGAACAGATAGACCGGTGACGTTAACTTTTTGAACCGAGCGTGAGGCCACGCCGGTGGTGGTTTCCACCAGTTGCTGAGTCAACCGGTAAT
>JAHELQ010000777.1:945-2093 GCA_024644125.1 Candidatus Aminicenantota bacterium
GGCTTATAAATTTTTGCATATTTGTATGTTGCGGCGACCGAACCGGCCTTCGTTCAACTACATATTCCGGCAAATGGAATCATTGGGGACAGGCACGGGGCCGGGGCCGGGGGGGCTGGGAGTTGGCAAATGTACCTGTCCCCATCTCTGCCCCAGCTCGCCTGCGCCATTGCCGGCGATGGTGAGTTGCCGCTTCACCGAGAGCGCCGCTTGATTTCTGTCGTCGATGAGTTCGACAGTACAATCGAACATTCCATCGCGCCAACCTCGATTCCGGTAGGCGAGTCTCAGTGTACTTCCGGCTTCAAGCCTATCGGGCACATCGGGGCAAACTATGTCGTACCTCGGCAGGTACAGCGGGACATGTATGGGGAATTGGACGCCGCCTGAGCCGGTGAACAATATGTCGATGGCGTGATAATCCGTGGCTATGCTGTCTTGAAGCGGAATCGCCAGATTGAATTCATTCTGGATCGCCGGTTGGATCGTTGCCGGTTGCGTCGAGTCATACCCCAATGTCGGGCATGCGACGTTCAGCGTCCCTGTCAGGGGAATGACGGCTCCGCTCAATTCGCGGGTGTGGATTGTCATTGGCAGGCCTTGAGTTCCGGCCGCAGCTCCGCCGAATGTGACTCTGTTCAAAAACACCGGTTCAGTCACGAAAAATTGGTTGTGGGCGATGTCGCCGTTTTGATCATCAAGATTGACTATTGCGGAGATAAGATGTTTTCCCACCGTCATGGCAGGAATCCGGAAAGTCCGTTTGTAATGCATGGTATCGAAGGGAATCGCAACGTCAAAAAACTCCTCGACGCCCGCTGCGGGACAATAGAATTCCACCTGGTGATCGCCGACGCCTTCAATGTCGAGCCGGACTTCGGCTATTTCTCCAAACCGGTATATAGGGCGGTCCGGTGTAAGGGCGGTGTGTAAGCGGTAGGTGAGATAGTCCACCACCATGGTCGTCAACTCCCCACCGCGGGTTTCGTCGGAATAGGCCACTTCGAAGCGGTAGATGCCCGGCTGCGGCGGCGCGAAGATGAAGGGCTCGGAGATTTGTCTGGTTTCTCCGGCGGCAAACGCCAACCCATCTACCTCTCTGGAAAATATTTCAACGCCGGTCACGCTATGTTTGAGGACGACCCGGT
>JAHELQ010000247.1 GCA_024644125.1 Candidatus Aminicenantota bacterium
GTGTATTCGTACGAGCCCGGCTCGAAGGAACGGGAATTATTGATAAATGAGTTGGAGAGGATGTCGAAGGAGAAGATCGAGATCCCTCTCATCATTGGTGGCAAAGAGGTTTGGACCGGGAAGACCGGCCTCTCTGTGACGCCTCATGAGCATGGCCATGTGTTGGCGGAGTATCACAAGGCCGGGGAAGTTGAGGTGCGGATGGCTATGGAAGCTGCGTTGGCGGCTCATCATGATTGGGAATCCATGCCCTGGATCGAGCGGGTGTCGATCGCCAACCGGGCGGCAGAGTTGATTCGCCACAAGTATCGCTACATTCTGAACGCCGCGACGATGTTGAATCAAAGCAAAACGGCGCACCAATCGGAAATCGACGCCGCGTGCGAAGTGGCTGATTTTATGAGGTTCAACTCGTTTTTCATGCATCTCATTTACGCCGAGCAACCCTGTTCGGCGCCGGGTATCATCAATCGTATGGAGTATCGCGCCCTGGAGGGATTTGTCTTAGCGGTGACGCCGTTCAATTTCACCTCCATTGCGGCAAACCTACCTACCGCTCCTGCGTTGATGGGGAATACCGTGCTCTGGAAACCAGCGTCCAGCTCCGTGTTTTCCGGTTATTACTTGATGCGGCTGTTCAAGGAGGCGGGATTCCCGGACGGGGTGATCAATTTCATCCCCGGTCCCGGCGCCATTGTAGGGGATTTGGTGCTTCAGGAGCCGATGCTGGCGGGAATTCATTTTACCGGGTCAACTGATGTGTTCCGGGGGATTTGGCGGAGTGTCGGCGAGAATATCGCGATGTACCGCTCGTATCCCCGTATCGTAGGGGAGACAGGCGGCAAGGATTTTGTGATGGTGCACGCGTCCGCGGATGTGCAGGCGACTGCGGTCGGTTTGGTGCGAGGGGCTTTCGAGTATCAGGGGCAGAAATGTTCGGCTGTGTCGCGGGCCTATATCCCACGCTCGTTGTGGCCGAAGGTCAAGGCGTTGATGCTGGAGATGCTGGCTGAGATCAAGATAGGGTCCCCGCGGGATTTCACGAATTTTATGAATGCCGTTATCGACGAAGCGGCGTTCGAGCGCATTATGGATTATATCAAAATCGCTGAGGAATCGACCGATACCGACATCTTGTTCGGTGGAAACGGCGACATGAGCTCGGGCTTCTTTATCGAACCGACGGTCGTTCTCGCCAGGGATCCCCATTTTATTACCATGGAGGAAGAGATCTTCGGACCGGTGCTGACGATTTATATTTATGACGACCGGGAATTCGAGCAAACTCTTCACCTGTGCAACGAGACATCCCCTTACGCGTTGACCGGAGCCATATTCGCCCATGACCGGCAGGCTATCATCCAGGCTTCGAAAATTCTCAGCTACGCGGCGGGGAATTTTTATATCAACGACAAACCCACCGGCGCGGTGGTAGGGCAGCAACCCTTCGGCGGTTCGCGGGCGTCGGGAACGAACGACAAAGCAGGATCCCATCTGAACCTTCACCGTTGGACCATTCCCCGTGTGATCAAGGAAAATTTGTACCCGCCCACCGATTTTCACTATCCATATATGGAGGAATGACCGGCTTCCGCCAGACCGTTGCTTTACACATACATGCCGGGGCCTTGTTCACGGCATCCATCGGGGCCCCGGTTTTTTAGATCCGGCGCGCGGATGGCAAAAGATCACATTTTATGTTATTATACTTTTTCAAAATATTAATTGGTGCTACAGTTCAATGATTTTTAAGAAATTTGAAATTAGTTGGTAACAGTATGCCGCGGGATAAAAAGATATTTAAATTGTTTGGTGAAGTTCAAGCTCCGCCCCGGAGCAGGTTTGTGGAGATAGACGGGGTGGGGCCGGTGTTATTGCAGCGAAGCAGCCGGGCGCGGCGGTTGAATATCAGTATCAAACCCTTCTATGGCGTGCGGGTGGCCATTCCGTCTGGTGTGTCGTTCGAACGGGCCATCGAGTTTATGTACGAAAAAATCGATTGGATCAAGAGGCACCAAAAAGGAATGGAGCGGGTGGAGGAAGAACAACTGGCGTGGCGCGACGCGTTGTCGGAGATTGATCTTCAGCGGGCGGCAAAAACCATTGTCAACCGTTTGGCGGAATTGGCCGGGATTCATGGGTTCTCGTATAACCGGGTCACTATCCGCAATCAGAAAACCCGCTGGGGAAGTTGTTCCTCCCGGAACAATCTAAATTTGAACATCAAGTTGTCCACCTTGCCCCGGGAATTGATGGACTACGTTATTATGCATGAATTGGTGCACACCAAAATCAAGAACCATAGTCCAAAATTCTGGCGGGAATTGGATAAATATGTAGGAAACGCAAAAGAATTACGCAAACAATTGAACTCGTTCAAGATTTGAGAGAACAATCACATTTATAGTTGAAGATGATGAAGATAATGATAAAGAGGAGAAACGCATGGAATGGAGAGCCAGTCATATTTTAGTCAAGGACAGTAGTCTCGCTGAGCGCATACTCAAACAGTTGAAGGGCGGCGGCAATTTTTCCGCCCTGGCGAAAGAGCATTCCATTTGTCCCAGCAAAAGTAAAGGTGGCGATTTGGGTTGGTTCGGTGAAGGCAAAATGGTCCGGGAATTCGAGGACGCCGTCAAACGGATGTCCAGTGGCAGCGTCAAAGGTCCGGTGCGGACTCAATTCGGGATCCACATCATCAAAAAAACCGGACAGAGGGATTGATACCGGAATTATGTTTGCAATTGAAAGAGTATGGCGCGACTGAGGTGGACTTTGGGAGTCGATTTGGGGAAGAAGCCCGCTTGCCGGGCGAGGGCGAAGGTTTCGTCGAAGTCGTCGTCGGAAACATGAAATTTAGGTTCTACCAATAGAAATGATCCTCCAGGTTTGACGATCTCCGCCAATTCATCCAGCAGAGCGTGTTGGTTGGGGTGCTCGTGCGCCATGTAAAAAGCGAGGGCGAAATCCACCCGCTCTTCCAGGCCAATCCTGTTTTGCTGGCATGTGTGGAACGCCATCCGGTTCAGAAGCCCGTGTCGGGCGGCATACTTTTTCGTGTATGAAAGCATTTCCGGTTGCAAGTCGGCGGCGATGACTTTGCCGGCGGGACCTACCAGTTTTGCCATGGCGATTGAAAAGTGACCTGGGCCGCAACCGACGTCGAGGACGGTTTGGCCTCGCTCGATGAACGGTTGCAATAGTTTTACCGGCGGATGGATGAGGCGCCGGACAACGTTGTTTAACGCGAATGCGTAACTGGTGGGACAAATGTGGGTGTTTACCATGATACTATCCTTTTTTTGTCGAAAAATTTGAAGGCAGAGTGTAAGTATACCGCACTCTGCCCCGTATGTCCACAACAAGTGAAAAAAGATAAAAATTTCTTTATTGGCAATATGCAGTGTAAACCAGTTAAATAACGAAACTCAGGCCCATTGTAACATAATATAAAATTGTATCGATATGAACGCTGAACTTGCAAAAGGGAGTGGAGTTGTGTAAAATGGGGGGGAACTTTCCGATAGGGAAGATGGAGATGGGGAAATGAGAGATGTATCGATACCTATACTGGTATTCTTGTTGATCATTTCGGCGTTTTTCGGGGTACAGGCACTTTGGGGGCAGATCGAGGACGATTATAAGCCGGTGGAGTTTTCACTACGGGAGGCGCAGGACTATGCGGTCAAGCATAGCAAACAAACCAAAAACGCCCGCCTGGATGTCAAAATGGCGCGCAAAAAAATATGGGAAACGGCTGCGGATGGCATGCCGCAAATAAACGCCGGCGTCGCGTATCAAAACTATTTGCGATTACCCACGACACTCCTGCCGGCACAGATTTTCGATCCCAATGCGCCGCCCGGTAGTTTCGTCGAATTGAAATTCGGCACCCAACACAACGCGGCGATTGATGTGACTGCCACGCAATTGATCTTCCGCGGCTCGTATATTGTCGGATTGCAGGCTTCGCGGGTGTACCGCCGCTTCATGGAAGAGAATCTCGAAAAATCAGAGATTCTGGTAAAAGAATCGGTCTCCTCGACCTATTATCTGATTTTATTGGCGGAACGCACGCGGGAGATTTTATCCACCAGTCTGGAAAATTTGAAGCGGACCCTCTATGAAACCGATGAACTCTACAAAGCGGGATTCGCCGAAGAGACAGATGTCCAGCAATTTCAATTATCTGTCAACGATCTGGAGACTCAGGTAAAATCTCTCGGAACCCAGATCCGCATCAGCTACAAATTGCTGAGCTATCAAATGGGAATGGAGACCGTTGAGACAATCGTCCTCACCGACACGCTTGACGATATCCTCGATAGAATCGATGCCGAAGATAGTGTGACCCGCCAACTGGAGCTGGAACGGCATATTGATTTTAGAATGGCCAAAACCCAGGAGCAAGCGTCGCTGTTAACCTGGAAAAATGAGAAAGCGGCATATCTGCCATCTGTATCTATGTTTTTCACCCATTCCCTCAACGCCCAGAGGGAGGATTTCAATTTTTTCAAAAAATCCGGCGAGCAGTGGTTCGCGTCTACAGTTCTCGGTTTTAATTTCAATGTTCCGATATGGAGCAGCGGCATGCGCAAAGCGAAGGTCGCGCAGGCGAAGCTTGAGCTGGAGAAAGCAAGGAACACGAAAAACTATGTGGCTGAGGGGTTGGAATTGGGACTGATGCAAGCGCGGTCGGATTTTCTCGACGCCCTGGATAAAAAAGATAACAATGAAGGCAATGTAGATCTGGCAAAAATAATATATGAAAAAACATTGGTTAAATTTAAAGAGGGCACCGCTACCAGCCTTGAATTGACCCAGACTTACAACCAATATCTAGCGGCTGAATCAAATTACACCGGTTCTGTGGTGGAATTGTTGAACGCCAAAATCCAATTGGACAAGGCGTTGAATCAATTGTAAAAAATGGAGGAAATGACATGGGTTTATTTGAATTAAAAGGATATCCCGGACTTCTGGCATTGTCGGTCGCTCTGGCGATCGCGACATCCTATTGCGGGCCTCCGGCGGATGAAGCGAAGGCTCCTGCGCAAACTCCGCGGGGCGCCGGCGTGTTGGTGTCGGTCAAGACCATACAATTTGAAAAATTCGAACATTTCTTCCTTGCCAACGGCTCTGTGGAAGCTGTGACCGAAGCTTACATCTCACCGGAGATAAACGGGCAGATCAAACAGATTCATGTGGAAGAGGGGGATGTGGTTCCGGTGGGGACAATTCTTCTCACTCTCAATTCCAGTATAATCGAGAGCAGTATGGCCGAGGTGGAGACGTCGCTCCAATTGGCCACCACCATTTATGAAAAGCGGAAAGGTCTCTGGGAAAAGAAGATCGGTTCGGAGGTGCAATTTTTAGAAGCGAAGAACAATAAAGAGTCTCTCGAAAATAAACTCAAAACGCTGAAAGCCCAGTTGGCGATGAGCCGGATCCGCGCTCCTATCGAAGGCATCGTGGATCAATTGCCGCTCAAGGAGGGCGAATTGGCGGCGCCCGGGCAAATGGCGGTGCATATGATTTGCCTGGACAATGTGTATGTGAACGCCGATATTTCCGAAGCCTATGTCGCCAGGATCACCAAAGGCGACCCGGTGGTTGTGAGTTTTCCCGCTTATCCCGAGTTGGAGATCGCCACGGCAGTTCATTATGTGGGCAATGTGATCAAGGAGGAAAACCGCACGTTCAAGGTCCAGTTACTTCTGGATAATCGTGACCAACGGCTCAAGCCCAATATGATTGCAGTTATCAGGTTGAAGGACCTGTCGGTGGAGCGGGCTCTCATCGTCCCGTCGATTATCATCAAGAACGATATCAAGGGCTCTTATCTGTACGTGATGGGCGAGGATGACGGGGCGCCGGTGGCGGTAAAAACATACGTTACGCCGGGAATGTCAGAGGGAAGCCTCACTATGGTTCGGGAAGGTCTCGCTCCCGGACAACAGGTGATCGTCGAAGGTTACAATCTAGTGAAAAACGGCATGAAGATAAGGATGAAGAAAAATGGATCAGCAACAGGATAAACCATTTTTCCAGCGTGAATTTAAGCCCACTACCATTTCCCTGCAAAACAAGAGCACTGTCTTCTTGATCATAGGCTTGCTGATTATTTTTGGATTTATCGCGTACCAGACCATGCCGATGGAATTGTTCCCGGAGATCAATTTACCGAATGTGTTTGTCCAGACAACCTATCCCGGAAATCCGCCTGTGGATATCGAGAATCTCATCACCCGCCCGCTGGAGAAAGAGATACAATCGGTCAACGGAATCAAGGAATTGAGGTCTGTCTCCAGCCAGGACACTTCGTTTATCTTTGTGGAATTTAACACCAATGTCGAGATATCGTCGGCGCTGCGGGATGTGAAGGACGCGGTGGATAAAGCGCGGAGCGATTTGCCCGCGGATCTCGACACAGATCCCATGGTCATGGATTTCGACATCAACGAATTCCCCATCGTGAACATCAATCTTTCAGGCGATTACAGTCTCGAGGAATTGAAGGATTACGCCGAGTATCTGGAAGACGAGATCGAAGGGATAACAGAGATTTCGAAGGTGGAAATCAAAGGTCTCAACGAGAGGGAAATCCAGGTCAATGTCGATCAATACAAGTTGGACGCGTTTCAACTGAACTTCAATGACATCGAGCAGGCACTCATGAACGAAAATATCTCGATCTCCGGCGGCGATCTGAAATTGGGGGAAACCACCCGTTCCATCCGCACCATCGGAGAGTTCGCCGGTTTGCGGGAAATCGGCGATGTGATTGTAAAATATGAAAAAGGCAATATTGTCTATTTGAAAGATGTGGCACAAGTGGTAGACGGGTATGAGGATCCGTTGAGTTTCGCGCGTCTGGACCGGGAGCCGGTGGTTTCACTCCAGGTGATCAAGAAAGGCGGGGAGAATTTGTTGCGCGCCACCGACCAGATCTTCAGATTGTTGGACAAGGCGCGAAAAAGCGGCCGCATTCCGCCTAATCTCAAGATTTCCATCTCAAACGATCAATCGGAGAATGTCCGCATGATGGTGAGCAATCTGGAAAACAGCATCATCATGGGGATGATCCTGGTGGTTTTGGTGCTATTTTTCTTTTTGGGGTTGAGGAACGGATTGTTTGTGGGATTCGCCATTCCCATGTCTATGCTGACGACATTTGTGGTGTTGGGAGTCAGGGGTTCTTCCATCAATATGATGGTGTTGTTTGGCCTGGTTCTGGCGTTGGGAATGCTGGTGGATAACGCCATTGTGGTGGTGGAAAATATCTACCGCTTCCATAGCCAGGGCATCAGGCTCTTCAAAGCGTCGTGCCGGGCGGTAGGGGAGATCGCGATCCCTATCATCGCTTCGACGGCCACAACTCTGGCGGCGTTCGTGCCTTTGGCGTTTTGGGGCGGTATCATGGGAGACTTTATGAAGCATCTACCCATCACCTTGATTATCGTCCTCACTTCGTCTTTGTTTGTGGCTTTGATATTGATTCCGGTGCTCACTGCGACATTCATGAAGATCTCCTCGGCGA
>JAHELQ010000778.1 GCA_024644125.1 Candidatus Aminicenantota bacterium
AGCGGCCCCCCCGGGCCGCTTCTCCTCATCCCATGCATCGCATCATCCCATCACCCCAGGCAGATAGCCATCTATTTCTTCGCCGAACATGAGTTTTTCAGTCTGCTCGAAGACGGGCTCGGTGGATTTTTTGACATAGAAAATTTCCGATGTTATAATATATTTGTTGTTTATAAGGTTGTGAGTGTATGTTTGGAGGAAGCTATGCCTGATGGATCGAAGACCGAGGAATTACTGGAAATTGAATCCCAGTTGAAGACCAAAGAAAAGGTGAAAACTCCGAGAATGTACCGGGTCATCATTCATAACGATGATTACACAACCATGGATTTTGTGGTGGAGATCCTGGTGACGATTTTTAACAAGGCCCCCGCCGAGGCGACGAAAATTATGCTGGATGTGCATAAAAAAGGAAAGGGCGTCTGCGGAGTGTTTACTCACGATGTAGCGGTAACCAAAGTTTTGCAGGTGCATCACGAAGCCAGGAAAAAGGAATTTCCATTGAAGTGCAGTTACGAAGAAGCTTAAAAAAACGGACAAATTATCATGAAAATAGATCCCGAATTATCCAATATTCTGAATGCGGCTTTTAATGAGGCCAAGCTCAGGAACCATGAGTATCTAACTCCCGAGCACCTTCTTTACGCGTCGCTCTTTTTCGAAGGAGCCAACAATATTATCGAGGGATGTGGCGGGGATGTCAAATTATTGAAAAATGAGTTGCATGAATTTTTCAATTCAGGGAAAATCCCGGTGGTGGAACAAAATGAACCCCACCAGTCGGTAGGTTTCCAGAATGTCATCGAAAACGCCATCTTGCATGTGGCGTCCGCCCAGAAAGAAGCGTTGGATATCGGCGATATATATGCGGCCATATTCCTCGAAAAGGAGTCCTATGCTGTCTACTTCCTCGAGAATGAGGGGATCAGCCGGCTTGGGGTTCTGGATTATATCTCTCACGGTGTGCCTTCCAGCGGCGACCAACCTATGGAGGATGACGAACCGGTCGATGAAGATCTTGGCGGTTCCATGCAACCCGGAGATGATGAGGTGGCGGAGCCGGTTGAGAAAAAGGCGAAAAAGAAGAAATTCCTGCAGTTGTACTCCACCGAGTTGACGGCCAGAGCCGAAGCGGGAGAGCTCGATCCTGTGATCGGGCGCGAAGATATTCTCGAGAGAACCATTCTGGTTTTGTGCCGCCGGCAAAAAAACAACCCCGTTCATGTAGGCGAGACGGGTGTCGGCAAGACCGCCATCACAGAAGGATTGGCCCAATTAATTGTGAAGGGTGAGGTCCCCAATCTGCTAAAAGGGAGCAAAATTTACGCTCTCGATATGGGGGCATTGCTGGCCGGTACAAAATACAGGGGCGATTTTGAGGAACGGATGAAGCGCTTCATCGAAGAGCTCCTGGAAGAAGATAACGCTATCTTATTCATCGATGAAATCCACAGTCTGGTGGGCGCCGGCGCAGTGTCGGGCGGAGCTCTCGACGCCTCAAATATCCTGAAGCCTGCCCTCACCAGTGGAAGATTGAGATGCATCGGATCCACCACATATGAAGACTACAAAAAGTATTTTGACCGTGATCGCGCCCTGTCGCGACGGTTTCAAAAGATTGATATTCCGGAACCTTCGGTGGACGAGACGGTGGAAATCTTGAAGGGCCTGAAGGAACGGTACGAGCAATACCACGATGTATCTTACACCGGCGGCGCTTTGTTTGCCGCGGCGGACCTGTCGTTCCGCTATGTCAACGACCGGTTTCTACCGGACAAGGCCATCGATGTGATTGATGAGGCCGGAGCGCTGGCCACGATGTGGAATTTCAAGCAGAAATCCCGGAAGACTAAAATCGATCAAGCGGAAGTGGAACGGGTGATCGCCAAAATCGCCCGTATACCTGAAAAGACAATCTCCAAAAATGAAACATACAAGTTGAAAGGTCTGGAAAAAGACTTGAAGAAGGTCCTCTTCGGGCAGGATCACGCCATCGAGGTGGCGGTCACCGCCATCAAACGCTCCCGAGCTGGATTTCGCGAACCAGACAAACCTGTGGCCTCGCTTTTGTTCATCGGTCCCAC
>JAHELQ010000007.1:0-3539 GCA_024644125.1 Candidatus Aminicenantota bacterium
GGGAGGAGGTATAATCTGTGGATGATGGGGATAAAAAGAATTGTTTTAGGAGTGATGGCGGCGTGCGCGCTGTGCGTGGGATTGGCAGCCCAGGATGAAGTCGCGGGCGAAGTGACGTTCGAGACCGGGAAGGTGATCCGGTCGGTGTCGTGCCGGGTGTCGGAAGCTCAGACGTTCGCTTTGTATTTGCCGAAAAAGTATAACAAAGAGAGGGCGTGGCCGATTTTGTATGCGTTTGATCCGGCGGCCAGGGGCGCGATTCCGGTCGAGCTTTTTTCGCAGGCTGCGGAGCGGTATGGATATATTGTGGTGGGGTCGAACAATTCGAAGAATGGTCCACGGGAACCTGTGATCGAGGCGATGAGCGCGATCTGGCACGAGACGCACCGGTTGTTCAATATTGATAATAAGCGGGTCTATGTGACGGGCTTTTCCGGCGGGGCGCGGGTGTCTACGTTTTTTTACAATGTGGCGCGCAGTCCGGTAGCGGGGATTATCGCGTGCGGCGCGGGCTTGTCGCAACTGGTGACGCCGGAGCGGGTGCGGCCGTCGCTCTATTATGGGATTGTGGGGACCGCCGATTTTAATTACCGTGAGATGACGCATCTGGATCAATTGCTGGATAACGCCGGCGTGAGCCATGCGATCCGGGTGTATGAAGGGTCGCACACCTGGCCGCCGGAGGATGTGTGTCTTCAGGCGATTCAGTGGATGGAGGCGATGGCGGTTCGACAACACATCGCGGCAGTGGATGATGACGTGCTGCAGGCGATTTTCGACGAGGAAATGTCGCGGGCGCGGCAATTGGAGACCGGCGGGAAGATCGCGATGGCGGCGTCGGCGTATCGAATCATTCTCGGGCTCTTTCCCAAACGGCCGGAAGCGGAGGGGATCAGGGCGACGGTAGCGCGTCTGGAAGGCTCGAAAGATTACAAGACGTTTTTGAAGCGGGAAGAGGCGCGCAAGAACCGGGAGCTTTCTATCGTGGCGAATTTATACAAAGTGTTGAGTTCTATCTATCAGGACGACCCTGCGCAATTGCAACCGGCGGGGCTGCTCAATACATTGAAGTTGGACAGCCTAAAAAAATCGGCCAGGAGCAAAGATATCTACGAGCAAGGACTCGGACTGCGGCAATTGTACAATCTGGCTACCCAGGCCCGGACCGAAGCCGGGAAACTTCACCAAAAGCATGATTACCTCAAAGCGATCGTGCTCTATGAGATCGCTCTCGAAGCCGGAGGGGAATCTCCTTACAGGCCGTATGATTATTACAATCTGGCGTGCGCATTTTCCTGCGCCGGCGAAAAAAAGAAAGCGTTAAAAAATCTCGATTCCGCGGTTGATGCGGGTTTCGACAGACTCGAAACATTGCAAACAGACCCTGACCTCAATGCCGTTCGCGGCGAACCTGGCTTCGCTGCCATTGCCGCAAAAATAAAACAGGGACAGGTTGATTGACATTTTTGGTTATTGAATGTAGAATTTGAAACTAACTAACTGGTAACGTGGATCAATGAATTTCATATCGATCGAATTTATACTGTTTTTTAGCGCGGTTTTTTCGCTCTATTTTTTTGTACCGGCAAACATCAAATGGCTGTATCTTTTGGCGGCCAGTTTGTTTTTTTACGGGTATTACAACCTCTTCAACCTGGCGTTGTTGCTGGTTCCCACCATTCTTGTCTATTTCATCGGCCGGCGGATCGAGAGTTGCCGATCCCAAACCTGGCGAAAATGGCTTCTTATCACCGGGCTTGCCGCCGCGTTGGCGGTTTTGGCGGTATTCAAGTATGCCAATTTTATCATCGGCTCGCTGGTTTCGTTGATCGGTATCTGGAAGCCAGGGATCACATTCACGCCTTACGATCTGGCATTCACCATCGGTATTTCGTTTTTCACCTTCAAGCTGGTGAGTTATCTGGTGGATGTGTACCGGGAGAATATGCCGGCGGAGCGTCATCTGGGGTATTTCGCGTTGTATGTGTCGTTCTTTCCCCAATTGTTCATGGGTCCCATCGACAGGGCCATCAGGTTCATCCCGGAGTTGAAAAAGCGGGTGGCGTTCGATCCGGGAAGGATCGCATCGGGTATTCAATTGGTGGCCTGGGGGGTATTCAAGAAAATCGTGGTGGCGGACAGGCTGGCGATGTTTGTGGACCAGATGTTTTCCAATCCGCAGGGACAGGGTTTGTACTTGATATTTGGCGCGTATTTCTACGCCATTCAGATATATTGCGATTTTTCCGGTTACACCGATATCGCCATCGGGATCGCTCGGATTCTGGGCTTCGAGTCGATGAAAAATTTCGATTACCCTTATTCTGCAGTCAACATCACCGGCTTCTGGAACCGCTGGCACATATCCCTCTCCACCTGGTTGCGTGATTATTTGTTTTTGCCCATCGCTTACGCTGTGATGCGGCGGATCGAAACGCCGAAGCTCTGGAATATCAAAGTGGAGGCCTGGGGATATTGCGTCGGTATGTTCATCACGATGTTCCTGGGCGGGTTATGGCATGGGGCGAGCTGGACCTTTGTGATCTGGGGCATGTTGCACGGCCTGTATCTGGTGGTTTCCTTTTCCACCAAAAAACGGCGTAAGCGGTTTGTCAAAAAGATCGGCCTCAATAAAATGCCACGCTTGCACCACGCGTTGCAGATTATCATCACCTTCAATTTACTGGCAGTCACCTGGATCTTTTTCAGGGCTGCGTCGCTTGAAGGGGCGTATAATTACATCAAGTATTTGCAGTTGAAATTGCCGGCTTCCGGGCATGTATTCTTCCTGTTTAACTTTTTGGTGGCGACGGCGTTTATTTTGTTGGAGTTTTTCTATAAAAACAGATGGCGCTCGTCGTTTTGGGTAAAAATGCCGCGTCTCGCCAGGATCGCCCTGTTCGCGTTATTTATCTGCGTCATCATTGTTTTTTCCGTGGATTCGACCAATGAATTTATCTACTTCCAATTCTAAAATAAAACGGTCCATTTCGACGATTGTCTTTTTGGCTGTATGCTTGTTAATATTGGACAGATTGTTGTTCTTGCTGATTTCCGAGGGGGAAAACAGTTTTTACAAGGAAAAGTCTTATAAACAAAGCTTTTCCGAATATGTCGATGGAAAACAATTCGACATGTTGATTCTTGGAACGTCGCGGACCTACGAGGCGTTGCATCCGGTTTATTTCAAAGAGTCGAAATCGTGGAATCCTTTCAAGGAAGCGCAATTCGGAAAAAACCTCAAATACAATTATTACTTTTACCAGGAATATAAAAAAGCCGCGGGTATTCCCAAAGTCGTGGTGTACGGAATCGATTATTTCATTTTCAACAGCACTTCCAACAAACGCTGGTTGGCACGCTTCGACCTCATCAACAAAGACAGGGATTATCTGACAACGCCGTCGATGTTATTGGAGCACAAGCAGGAAATCGACGATTTTCTCAACGATGTGATCGATCGCTTCCGGGAAAAATGGGAAGGGGTGCAGGTTGACCGCAACCGGATGAATTTTGTGGACGTGCAAAATTACCAGGGC
>JAHELQ010000007.1:3549-29372 GCA_024644125.1 Candidatus Aminicenantota bacterium
GGAACCGGAAAAAAGCGAAGTGGTTGCAAAACGCCCCAGAGTGTACAAGCGGCAGAAGTACCGCCCCTACCCCGGCCGCGAGGGCCAGTATTTGAAGATGTTGTTGGATGAGCTTCACAAAGACGGGGTAACGGTTATCTTGTTGATCATTCCCGACCATTTCGGAACGTATCGCACCAATATCAATCGCAAGCGGTTCCGCATGGATTTGCAGCGATTGAGCAAAGGAATGCCGAATGTGCATATCATGAATTACAATCATCCCAAAAAATTCCCCCTCCACAATGTCAAATTCTTCATCAACGGCGGCTGGAGCAGGACCAATTCCCACCTTTCCAGAACGGGCGCCAAAGTGTTCAACCTGATGTTCATCAAAGATTTGAAAAAACTCTTGAAAGCGGAACAATGACAGGTAACCGCCGGTTATGATAAAATAGAGATATGCATAAGTATCAAAAAATTGTAAAAATTTTGCTGATTTGTATTACCCTCCTGACATTCTTCCTGATATTCAGGGGAATCGTCCAGGACCAGACACCGGACAAAGCGTTGGTAGGCCCCGTAGACGCCGATGGGGTGGAGATGTCCCAGAGTCTTTACGATGAAGAGAACCGGAAAATCATCGAGTTGAGCTGCACCCATTCCAAACGCGCCGAAAAAGACAAACTGGAGATGCGGAACATCGACGCCAGGATATTGAAAAAAGGGAAGATGAATAAAGATATCAGGATCACAGGGGACGAGGGATTCGCAGCCAACAATTTTCATGATTTTGAAATCCGCAAGAACGGCCGCATTATTTCCGAAGACTTTGAGATCAAGAGCGAAAAATTCTTCTTGAAAAGCAGGGCCAATCTCAAAAGCAAAATCAAAGTGGATTACCGCACCGCCACCCTCGAAGGCACCGCCCGCAAAGGGATGGAATATTACGTCAAGCTGAACGTGATCAAGTTTTTTGACACATCCGGCAAATACATCAGGAACGACCGGGAACACCAGTACAAAGCCGGCACACTGTGGTTCATAGAGAACGAACGGAAGCTGGTCATGCAAAAACAGGCGGGAATCAAGAGCGATCAATCGATACTCAACAGCGACTGGGTGGCGATGATATTTTACGACGACATGAAAACCATTCAAGAGGCGTCCGCGATCGGCAAGAGCTACCTATTGCTCGGAAATCCCGATAAGAATCAAAACGACTACAAAGAGATCGATGCTGAAAACATCAAGAGTAATTACGATGAGAAGGGCCGTCTCTTGAATGTCGAGATCATGAAGAACGCGCAGGTCCAGATCGCCTCGGAGAAAAATAAAACCGCCATCCGCACCGATTATCTCAAGATACTGTTTGATCCTGAAACGGAAAAAGTGACCGAGATTCAGGTCCTCCAGCCGGGAGAGTTGCGTAACACCGGACAGACAGACTTCAATTTGTTGGCCGGCTCCATGACTCTTCAGTTTAAAGGCGGAGACATCGCGTTTTGCCTGGGTAAGGGCGATTGCCGTTTGAAACTGGAAGGATACGGTATCGAAGCGGATGAGATACGTTACAATGTGGAGAAAAAAACCGTCGCCATCAAAGGCGAGAATTCCTCGGTGGCCCACAAAAATAATTTGTTCCGTTCATCGGAATTTACGGTTTTGTCGGAAAAAAAGATATTGCTCTCCGATTCGGGGGTCGATTCCACCATCAGCCTGGGCAGCGGCAATGTGATATTCTCCGACGGGTCCATCTTCATCAATGCTGGCAAGATTAATTTTTCGAGCACGCAGGAGACCTTCAATTACGAGAAAAGCATCCACCTCACCCAGGACAACACAACACTTTCCGCTGAAAAATTGCTGATCAAAAAAAACAATGATATCGTGGCCACCGGCGATGTGTCGATGGCATTCCGCTCCGACAAAAAAAACAATGAGGACGAGGTGAGCTTGAAAGGGCAAAAGGTGGTTTTTGATTCCAAAAAACGCCGCATCGTTATCGAAACCTCCGCCGCTATCCAGGGAAAAGGGGCGATCCTGAAGGCCGACAACCTGACGCTTCAATTCAGCAAAGAGAGCAAACTCCAGACCATAACCGGCAACAAGGATATCCAGTTCATCAAGGACGACATCATAGGCAGTTCGGAAAAAGTCAATTGGAAATTTCAGCAAGAAATCATCGAGTTTAACGAATCGGCCAATCTCGTAAGGGGAGACCGCGGTAACTCCAAAGGAGACAAATTGGAGTTCGATCTCAAGAGCAATAAAGTATTGGTCCATTCGGACGACACCAAACGGACTGAAACCATTCTCGATTAACCGCCTGCCAGGAGTTTCACGATCTTTCCGGCGGCTTTGAGGCCATGCCCGGTAAATAACGATACAACCGGAGGTTGGAGATCTGTCTTCCCGGCCAATTGGGAAATCGCCGCGCACACAACCGCCGATGTGGGCTCGATATAAAATCCCTGCGACACCATCTCCTTTAGGCTGCGCAGAATCTCATCCTCGCTGACTGTCACGAAAAATCCTTCGCTGTCCCGCACCGCGTCGATAATCTCCTGTCCCCGCACCGGTTGGGCAACCGCGATTCCTTCTGCGATGGTAGCGGAAAAATTCGCGCCTGTCCCCAGCGCCAAAGGAGCGCACGCTGCCGCCTGAACAGCCACCAATTTGGGGATACGATCGATAATTCCCGCGTTCATCAATTCGATGAAACCGATATAGGCCCCAAGAAGCAACGTACCGTTTCCAACCGGCGCAACGAGGGTGCCCGGACTTTCCCAGCCCAATTGTTCGCACACTTCAAATGCGAAGGTTTTTGTCCCGTGGAAAAACCATGGGTTCCAGGTATGGCTGGCGTAGTAGGTATGAGTCGCGGCTTCCAACGCCGTGGCAGCGGTATCTTCGCGGGTGCCTGGGACACAGGTCAATCGAGCGCCGTAACCGGTCACCTGGTGGCATTTGCTTTCGCTTGTGTTGTCGGGAACAAAAATGTCGCAATCGATTCCGGCCATAGCGCAATACCCGGCAACCGCGGAACCGGCGTTTCCAGATGAATCCTCCACCACCCGCCGGATTCCCAGCTCCTTGATCTTGCTGACCAAAACCGACGCCCCCCGGTCCTTGAACGATCCACTGGGAAACAGATGATCCAGCTTGAACAAAACCGGAATTCCAGCGATCTCCACTTCCTTGATGGGAGTGAAGCCTTCGTTGAAGGAGACGATGCTAGCGTCGTCGTCAATGGGAATAGCATCCCTGTAGCGCCACATCGAGGGCATCCGGGCTTCGATCTTCGCGATATCGAACCGCGGTTGGAAGTCAAGATCGAGCAACGAGCCGCACTCGCACCGCCAACGAGGTTCGCTAGTTTTGTATGTATTGCGACATGTTTTGCATACCAACATCATTCTATCCCCCGCTTCTAAAAAAAGGGGCGGCATCGACCGCCCCGGTTTTATGTAATCAGTATTTATCTAGTTCTTCAACCACTGGTCCAGCCACCCGATGACGGTGTCGTGCCAGAGGATGCTGTTATGTGGTTTCAATACCCAGTGATTCTCATCTGGGAAATAAAGGAGTTTACTGGGAATGCCTTTGCGTTGCAGCGCGGTGAATGTGGAGAAGCCCTGAGTCTCGACCACCCTGAAGTCCTGGGCGCCATGGACCACCAACATCGGCGTCTTCCAGTTTTTCACGAAATCGACGGGATTGTGTTTGTTGTAGCCGGCGGGATTGTCCCAGGGGGTTCCGCCGTGTTCCCATTCGGGGAACCATAACTCTTCGGTGTCAAAGTAGGCTATACGTTCGTCCAGGTTGCCGTCGTGGTTGATCAAACAACGGAACCGATCGGACCAATTGCCGGCGATCCAGTTGATCATGTAGCCGCCGTAGGATGCGCCCAACGCGCCTACTCTGTCGCCGTCCAGCCATGGATATTTTTCCAGGGCTGCGGCCAACCCTTTCTGGAGATCTTCAAGCGGTTTTCCGCCCCAGTCGCCGCTGATGGAATCGGTAAACGCCTGACCATAACCGGTGGAGCCGTGAAAATCGATCATGACTGCGCCATATCCGGCTCCGCAGTAGGGCTGGGGATTCCAGCGGTAATGAAAATCGTTACCGAAGGAGCCCTGCGGTCCGCCATGGATCAAGAACGCCACCGGATATTTATTAGTGGAATCGAAATCCGCCGGTTTGACCACATAGCCGTACACGGTTTCGTCATTCCAGCCTTTGAAGGTAAATTGCTCGTAATCCCCCATCCGGGCGGCGGCGATTTTATCTTTGTTGATGTCTGTGATCTTCGTCATCCGCTTCCCTTTGGTATCGATGGAATACAATTCCACAGGCGATTTCAGGTTGTCGAGTCCAAAATAGATGCGGTTTTTATAAATGGAAGGACCGCGGACAGTACCACCGTTGACCAGGATATCCACTTTTCCGGTTTTCACCTGGATGGCGAACAACGCTCCCTGCCCTAAATGGCCGGCGTCAGCATAAATATAACGGTCTTTGGGTCCCCAGAAAAACGAACCGGGCGAACGGTCCCAATCTTTTGCCAGCTCGCGTTCGGCGCCGGTTTTGAGATCTCTGAGCATGATGCGGAAACGGTCGGCTTCGAAGCCGGGCCTCGACATTGCAAGGTAGGCGAGAGTTTTACCGTCGTTGGAAAATACCGGCATCGTGTCCCAGGCCTCGTTCTGCTCGGTCAAACATTTAGGCGCGGCGGATCCGTCTACCGGAGCGATGAACAAATCGTTGTTGGTGGACCATGCGTCGGCCTTGCCGCTGTTGGCGGCGGTGAACACAATAGCTTTTCCGCAAGGAGAAAACACAAATTCTTCGCTGCCGCCGAACGGTTTGGTTGGGCTATCGGCGTTCATATCCTTCATTACATCTACTGGAGTTCCGCCGGTAACGTCCATCACAAAGACGTGGGAGCGCCGTCCGTCAGACCAGGTATCCCAATGGCGGAAAAAAAGATTTTCATAAATTCTGCCGCTGGCTTTGCGGGCTGCCACATCGTCGAGTTTCTTTTTGGTCTCGGCGATTCCCATTCCGGGGAATACTTCGATGGAAAACGCCAGCTTATTGCCGTCGCGGGACATAATCAGATTACCGACATCCAGGGGGAGATCGGTTACCTGCTGTGCTTCGCCGCCTTTTACAGGTATATTCCATACCTGGGAAGAACCGGAACGGGTAGATAGGAAATAGACGAACTGCCCGTCCGCCGACCACAACGGATTAAAATCTCCCGCCGGATCTTTGGTGAGTTGGCGGAGTCCCTTGCCGTCAGTCCCCACAATCCATAGATCGGTCCGGCCTTTGTTGGCCTCGAGGTCAGTCTTCCTGACCTGGAATACGATCAGTTTCCCATCCGGGGATACTTGTTGCCCGGAAATCCGGTCCATACCCAATAGGTCGTGTACCGAAAAAGGATGGCTATCTGCAGCGAACGCCGCATTCCCGGAGAGAAAAATCATGGAAAGTACTAAAAATAATATATTACGCATTCAATCCTCCTGGATAATTATTTTCTCTATCGAACCTTATCCTGCTCAAAAAAAATTCTACTGCAAACAATTTCACCTGTCAATATAAACACCGTGCCCGGTGTGTAACGATTCGGTCATTAAACTGTAAGTTTTTGGTTTGGACATTTTTAATGGCTTGAAATTTTTTTAAAATTATGACATATTAAGGCATTGCCAGGAGGTGATCGTGATATCGAATGGATGTGGACATTGCGATGATGTCGAGTCTGTAAAACAATTTCTTCAAATATTGAAAAAAAGGGTGAAGTGTATCAATCCCTCACCGGGCGAAATTCCGGGATTAGAAAAGATCGATATCTACGGCGAATCGTTGCCTAAAAACCATACAATCGGCGGCGATCACATTATTTATATCAATTTCTCCAACCGGTACGACCTGGACGCCAGGATCCATAAAATTGAAGAGGATTGGAAAATGGATATCGAAGGCTTCTCGCCTGAAGAAATCGCCAGCAACCGGTTCATTCAAAAAAAAGCGGAAGAGAAGAATCGGACCATCCAGCAGTTGATCCTCAATAAAACCAAGGCCGGAGTATTGGTGGCGGATGTCAAAGGGCATGACGAGAGCGCGGCCTTCATCGCGGGCATGCTTCATCAATCCTTCCTGACCGGTTCACTGTACGAATTGTCGATGTTCGGAAACATCACCACGCACCTGTTTGAAATCATCAACACCAGATTCTATAATTCTTCCAGTATCGACGACTTCCTCACAATGATTTACGGAGAAATCTCCGAAGGGGGAAACTTCAAATTCATCACCGCCGGCCATCCCAAACCGGTCGTATTCTCCAACGCGTATAACAGGTTGGTGGATATCCATCCGGAGTTCATCGCCACTTACCCGCCCATTGGCATGATGCCGTCGGAGGATGACATCGATATCACCCAGACTCACAGTAACCTTGGTTACAAACAAGGTTACAAAGTCCATGAGATCAATCTGATGGGAAGAGGGGATATTTTGCTGCTCTACACAGACGGGCTTATGGATCATAGCGATCCTGCCGGCAACATGTTTTTCCCCAGGAAACTGGAAGAGGTGTTGAAAAAAAACAAAAATCTCGGCAGCCACCAAATTTGCGGAGCATTGCGCGCGGAATTGGAGGCGTTCAATACGGAGCAGGAAGACGATATCACCTACATCGTCATCAAGAAGGCATAATACCCGCCAATCGTTTCTCAAACTCGTCCTTCCGCTCCCATTTACCGGTAAGGGGGAAGAGCGCCTCGATGGATAGATCGCCGATGATTCCTTTGATATGAACGCCGCCGGCAGTAACGATTTTGAAAAAAGGCCTGGTAAAGTCAGGAAAGAACTGCAATTTACCGCCTTCGGCCAATGTGTACATCAATTGGCGGGAAAACCCATCGTCGAACCAATACTCGAAAATCATACTGCCGTCGAAGCAATCTTCTTTTTTTTGAATGTCAATGACGCGCATACACAATTCTCCCTACGGCGTCCAGCACGGTATCAAGCTCATCGAACGTAGTGAACCGCGATAGACTGAACCGGATGTTCCCGTCGGGCGCGGTCCCAATGAAGCGATGGATTAGCGGCGCGCAATGAAGACCAGTTCGACAGACAATGTTGAAGTTCTTTTCGAGAATATACCCCACATCGGAAATATCCCAGCCGGGAAGGCTGAATGCAACAATCGGCACGCGCAATCCAGGTACCGCAACTACAGCGGCGCCCAGATTGGAGAGCTCCGCTTCCAAACGATGCGCCATCTCATCCATCTCCCGCAAAGGGGGAGGGTATTCCTGCTGCCAGCGCAGCGCATACTGAAGCCCGGCGAAAAGAGGCGTCGCCGGCGTCCCGGCTTCCAATTTGAGCGGCAATTGCGGGGGCATTTCCCGTAGATCACTGCGAATCCCGCTTCCCCCCACCAGAAGAGGTGCTAGTTCAATCCCTTCCCTGATCGCCAGACCGCCTGTCCCCTGAGGGCCGAGCAAATATTTGTGGCCGGTGAAGACCAGGATATCCGCCCCGGTGTGTTCCATTTCAATATCCAACAAACCCATTGTCTGGGAGGCGTCAAGTATGGTGATGGCCCCATGCCGGCGGGCAAATCCGAGAAGTTCTTCCGCTGGATTTACGGCGCCGGTGACATTTGAGGCGTGAGTCAGGATTGCCAGTCCGGGTTTGAGAGTTGCGACCGTGTCTTCCCATTCCCGCCGCGACACGCGGCCGGCATCATCGCATCCCACTATGTGAAGGCTCGCCTCATGCTTGTTTTCAAGTTTGTACAGCGGCCGTAACACCGAATTATGCTCGGCGGCGCTAGCGACAATGACGGAGTTGGGTCTATGCGCTCCCATTATCGCCACATTCAGCGCCTCAGTGGCGTTTTTTGTCAGCACGACCCGTTCTGGTGTGCCAAAATGCAAGAGCGTGGCGATATCTTGACGGCAAAGATCGAGCGCATCCTCTCCTCCGGCGGACGAGCGACCGGATTCCACCGGCAACTGGTCCAACCGGCGTGCCACAACCTCCGACAAGCCTGTCGCCCCTGGATAAGCTGTGGCCGCGTTATTCAGATATATCGGAGGACGGCCGTCACCCACCGTACTCATCGGCGCTTACCACTACGAACTCCCCGTATTCATCGCCCCGTTCAATGCCCTTCGTTTGCGAACACCTGAAAGTATAGAGACCGGTCTCGCCGGAGGGATCGTACTCCCCGCCATATGCCAGGTCCATGAAAGCCGCGCATACTCCGCGGAACATGTACGCCATGGCGCGGGGCGCCTTTCCACCGGGGAAATCCTTCGCCATATCGGCTTCATAATAATCCTTCGCCCGAATGACCATTCTCTTGCCCGGATCCAGTTCCGCCACGTCGGCATCGGCCCAACCCCAGGCGGTGCACAATGCAAACGCCGCATGCAGCACATCCTCCTTACTCTGGATCATCGGTTTGGCGACGGCGTCCCATTCTTTCGAAGTGATAACTCCGGTATGGTATCCGCATTCATGAGCCGCGTTCACCAGCAATTCCTCTACCGCATCGATAATATCGTCGGACGCGGCTAACACCATGTTTTTCGCGAATGAATTCCAGAAAGCCCCCGGCAATTTGGTTACCAATACGTTAAAACCGGAAATAATCCCGTCCTCGTTGGCGTCCACCTGGACTTTTGCCATATCGCTAATTATTTTCTGCCTATCGATTGCCATATGAATCCTCCTTACCCCTTAAGATTTGACCGTGAAGACCGAATGCCCGGCCCCCGACACAATACTCTGGGATTCATGCACTTTGAAACTACCGGCGGGTTTTCCATAGGCTGCCGCGAACATAGCGCCCACATACCCTACGCCGATAAAATTGACAGCGGTGCTACCAGTTCCCCATTTTTTGACCCAACCTTCATCGATATGGGAATGGCGCATGATGACTTCCCCTACGCTTCCGTCTGTCGATTCCACTTCTATTTTTCCCAATCCCAATTCCGAAAACATCCGGCACCCGATATCCAACCGTTCAGATGTGTCTTGCACTTTGTTCTTTGCAAAATAATCGGACAAAAAATTCAGGAACGATTCCTCTGACGATCGAGCCAGAACTCCTGTTCCTTTCACCAGATCCTCCGCATCGATGGCCAATTGCGTCACCAGGGTGGCGTAATGATGGCAATGGAGAACGAAATGCACATCATTCATGTAATGGCGGTTTTTTGACGCGTCAAACTTATAATTCAATTTTAATTCTGCCATTGTAATCTCCTCCTATAGATACTCATTGATATCGTGTTCCAGGATGTCGCTAGCCACAGCCTTGAAGTGCTCAAGCAACTTAGGATCATCCTGAATCGAAGCAGCCTTCCGTTTGGGAACGCCGGAGCGTACCACCAACCTCATTCTCCCTTTCAGACCCTTCTTTTCCTCGACGATTTTAAAAATCTTTTCCAATTGAGCTCCCATCTATTACCTCCTACCCCGCCAGCGACTCTTCGAAGACATCCAGGATTTTGGGAATGACCACATTAAGCAATAATCCCAATTTCACGTTGCCGCCCTCCAACAACATCAGCCATTGGTAGTCGCCGAGAGGAATGTTTAGCACAATTTTACTATCCGCCAGATCGATAAAATAATATTTCCCGATTTCAGGGAAACCGGAAGATTTCATGACCTTGTTCAAATGATCCGTCACCTGGTTGAACAATGCGCACGCAGCGTCATTGGTATTATAACCGATGAGAGATTGCCCATCTGCCGCGGAGAAAATATCTGTTGCCAGAAGACCATCACCGAGATCTTTTCGTAATGTCTCGATTGCCTCGTTTAATTTACTTACATCCATTTTTACCTCCTTGGGTTTTTTAGGGAAGTTGCGTTCATCTTCCAGCAATGTATCCAGAGGAAACCTCGTCTCCAGATCCGAAACGATCTCGATATAAAGATCTTCAGACTCAAACGATTGTTCATCGTTTTGTTTCGGCAACATACTCTGTTCATCTTTTTGCCGGTAAGATTCCAAAATTAAATGGTCAAGCGAATATTCGATTTTCTTTTCTTTTTTTTCGCATTTATTTTCGATGGATAATTCGACCGAATCCCAGGATAGTATTTCGAAAGCCGCGATATTTCCTGCTTTAATACCGGACTCGGCATCCAGGAGAACTCCCTGGGAGAAATACAAGATCCCTGTGTTTTTACCGGATTTGATTTTGACTGTACAGGTCTTCTCCTCCCAGGCTACCAATTGCAAAAAGGAGGGAAGCGCGATACCGGTCAAGAATCCATCCGAACGGGCCTCGAGGCCGGCGTTGATTTTTTTTACCAATAGGTCGAAATCCAGCGGCTTTTCCATATACTGAAATGAGCCGAACTGCTCCAGCCGCCGTTCAACCTCCACAGATCCATAGGCAGTGATCACAATGACCGGAATAGCCGGATACTCGCGGCTTAAATACGCCATCAGTTCAAATCCATCCATCACCGGCATCTTGACATCGGTTATCACTAAATCCACCGAAGAGTTCTTCAGTACATCTACCGCCTCTTCCCCATTCGATGCCGTGTTCACCTGAAAATCAGGTAAAAGAAAAGACAGTCCTTCCCGGACACTAATACTGAATTCCTGATCGTCGTCAACCAACAGCAGATTCGCCATTTGTCCTCTCCACGTCTCTCATTTCCAGTCTCGCACTATTTAAGATAAATGTGACTTTTCGCAACACTTTTAATCCTCACCAATTGCCCTTAAATTTTTAAAAGTGTTTAATCAAAAAACATAACCATCTATATCATACCAAAGACATGATTGCAACTTTTTTTCACATATTTTTGTATTTTTTTTGACAACCAGTCCACATTTTTCCCCATCAAATTGGATATTACAAACGTTAAAATCAAGTAACATTATTTAACTTAATCAGTATCCAGGAAATCTAAAAAAAAGTTGATTTTACATGAAGCCAATATTATATATATGATACGAAGGAACATAGGAGGCGAGATGGAAAACACCCTGGATCCCCAACTCATCTACAATGTCTTCACCGGACGAGGATTTCCGGTTCAGCGGATAGACCATTTCGACCGGGGTGATTATGCCCAGGTAAGAGTCGATCTTAACTACACCGAAACTCTTTCGGTCAACCAACTTCAAGAGATCACTTTCAAACTCGACATCATTGAAAAGCACGAAAATGTGGAACTCCGCGTCGTAAATATCGACATGAGCCACCAGAGCATGCGAATCAACTTGCATATCAAAAATAATGATATAAATCCCCAAACCTAAATTCGTTCACAGTTATTGTATGCAACACTATTAACTGATATAATCCCACGTCAAACAAATTTTTTCCCGGAGGAAAAAATCCACATGATGTACCAGGGTGAATTGGCGGCAATTCTTACAGCTCTATGTTGGAGTTTCAACTCGATTGTCTTCAGTAAGGCCGGAAGCAGGGTTGGTTCCCAAACAGTCAACCACATCCGTTTGTGGATTGCGATGTTTGCCCTCTTGATTGTGCACCGGCTTTTTTTCGGCGCATTTTTCCCTTTCCCCATTGAAGATTGGCGCATTTTTTATCTTGCGATCTCCGGGATTATCGGTCTCATCATCGGCGATGGCCTGCTGTTTGAATCGTTCGTTTTGATCGGACCCCGGCTATCCATGCTCTTGATGCTCCTGACTCCGATTTTCGGAAGCATGATGGCCTGGATCGCTTTAGGAGAAACTCTTCAACCAATTGAAATCGCCGGAATTTTTATCACTGTGGCGGGAATTGGATGGGTCATTTCCGACCGGACGGAACAGAATGTCGGCAGGCCGAAAAAATTTGCGTTGGGAATTCTTCTCGGAGCCGGAGGCGCCGCCGGCCAGGCCGGAGGGTTGCTGTTTTCCAAGATGGGCATGGAAGGAGGATACTCAGCCGTTTCAGCCAGTCTGGTTAGAATATCGGCTGCCGCGCTCATTATGGGAGCATTCTTCTTTTTGAAGGGGAAGATGGCCTCGGAAATAAACAAGATGAAAGACCGCAAAGCATTTGCGCAAATACTGAGCGGTAGCCTCGTGGGTCCGGTGCTGGGAATCATCCTTTCTTTGGTGGCCATTGCCAACACCCAAATTGGAATCGCATCCACGTTGATGTCGCTTGCCCCCATTATCTTGATTCCGGTGTCGCGGATATTTTTCAAAGAAAAAATTACAGCCAGGGCTATTGCCGGCACATTGATAGCGATGGCGGGTGCCACGATGTTGTTTTTCTTGTAACGGTCCCCGCCTCTGCAAGCAGAGTTTTCAACAAAAACATTACTTCAAAAGACACCACTATACTTTTTGTAACCATTTCTGGTACAATATACTTTCGAAACGGACAATATTATGTTAAAAAAATATAGAAGCCCGAAATCACACTTGTTTGCATCCGTCCTACTCATGCTGCTTTTGGCCGGCGAACTCACGGCGCAATTTCACCGCCTCACAATGGAAGACGGATTGTCCCAGAGTACTATCTTCGCCATCTCCCAGGACAAGACAGGCTATTTATGGTTCGGCACCCAGGACGGGCTCAACAAGTATGATGGTTACAAATTTACACATTATAAAAACCAATCGTCCTCGACATACGAATTATCCGATAACAATATTATCGCCCTATTGGTGGATCACCGGGGGACACTGTGGATCGGAACGGAGGGAGGGGGCTTGAACTGCTTCGATCCCGCGCTCGAGACATTCAAGCACTACAGAAACGATTCGGCAAATCCAGGCAGCGTCAGTAGCGATTACATCACCAGTCTGTTCGAAGATAGCAAGGGAACGATCTGGGTTGGAACCGAAGAAAACGGAATCAACCGTATGGGCCAAAGCACCGGAATTTTTCATCGAATCCATCTCACTCCGTCCACACCGGAGAATTCCCTGCCGATCGAACCCGCCGTGACAGGAATACTGGAAACCGAAGGCGGAGGTATCTGGATAAGTACCGACGAAGGTATCTTCACATTAAATTCCCGTGGAGAAATCCTCGAATATTTCTCCCATGACCCATCGGATCCGGATAGTATATGCGATAACCGCATCAATGCCTTGCTGCGGGACAAAAACGGCGATATCTGGGCGGGAACCTCTAACGGCCTGGACCGTTTGGAACTAAAAAGCGGAATATTCACTCATTTTATCCACACCCCCGACGATACGAGGTCCCTCGGCCACAACCATATCAAGAGTCTGCATCAAGATTCCTCGGGGAAATTATGGATCGGTACCGACGGCGGCGGATTGGATTGTCTGGATCCCCTGACAAAAACATTCACACATTTCAGGAACAATAACTGCGACCCCAGGTCCATATCGGAGAACAGTATTTATTCACTCTTTGAAGACCGTTCCGGTGTCCTCTGGATCGGTACCGGCAGCGCCGGAATCAATAAATTCAGCAATAAATCCAAGGCCTTTTTCAGCATTGAAGAAACTCCCGGTAACACCGGCCTTCTCCCCAATAGAGTCGTCTGGTCCATATACCAGGATTCCGGAGGTTATTTATGGGTGGGCACGGAACATGGAATTCGCAGAATAGACTTAGGGAAAAACACCGACAGAGAATATTTTCTGGGCGACGATAGAAGCGCAACTCCCGACACCTCCATCATCCGCTCCATCGTAGAGGATCGCACGGGTTATATCTGGGCGGGAACCGACGGAGAAGGTCTCTACCGGTTGAACCCGGTTTCGGGAGAAGTGAAATCGTTCAGGCACACACCATCCGATCCCCAATCGATCAGTAGCGATCGAATCCTGATTCTATTTTACGACCAGAAAGGCAACCTCTGGATAGGAACCAAAGGAGGCGGCCTGAACATAAAAAAAGCGGGGAAAGATATCTTTTCTAATTTCATACACGACTCTACCGATTTTAAGAGTCTGGCAAACAACAGTATCTACAGCATCCTCGAAGATTCAAACGGAAATATCTGGATCGGTACCCTGGCGGGATTGGACCTCTTTGACCCGGATACGGGAACATTCTCCCATTTCAAACATGATCCCCATGACAAATCTACCATCAGCGACAATGGAATCGGCTCCATCGTGGAAGATTCAAACGGCAATATCTGGGTGGGTACAGATAGAGGGTTGAACCTTATGCGCCGGGACAAAAGCAAAATTACATTTACTCGCTACAAACAGAACGAAGGACTCCCCAATGATTTTATCTATGGGATTCTGCACGACCAAAATAAAAGATTGTGGATAAGCACCAACCATGGTCTGTCCAGATTTGATCCAGAAACCGGCAATTTCCGCAATTTCGATAAAACCGACGGATTGCAAGGTAACGAATTCAACGCGGGCGCCTATTTCAAGAATAAGGCAGGCCAGATGTTTTTTGGCGGAATCAATGGAATCACCTATTTCTCTCCAGAGCAAATAAAGGAAAACACATTTATTCCACCGGTGGTGCTCACCGCCTTGAAAAAATTCAACCAGCAGGTCAAATCACCTGTATCTCTCACAAAAATCAAGAATCTTTCTTTATCTTACAGGGATAATTATTTATCGTTCGAATTCGCGGCCCTGGACTTTCACGCCCCGGAAAAAAATAAATACGCGTACCGGATGGAAGGTTTCGATCCAGGGTGGAATTATATCGGCAATCAACGATTGGCCACCTACACGAATCTCGATCCAGGCACTTATATTTTTAGAGTGAAAGGCTCAAACAACGACGACGTCTGGAACGATACGGGCCTGGCGATCACTGTAAAAATCATCCCCCCCTTCTGGATGACAATTTGGTTCAAAGGAATCGTCATTCTTTCCCTATTGATAACGCTCATCCTCATAGTCCGGACAAAAATCGGAAAAATTGAAAAACAAAAGAAAAAACTGGAACTCATTGTAAAAGAACGCACCTCGCTTCTAGCGGAAACCAATGAGGAACTGCAACGCATCGCCCGGGAAGACGGTTTGACCGGAATCGCCAACCACCGCACATTCCAGGAAACGCTTGAAAAAGAATGGAAACGGGCCCAACGGGACCAAACGCCGATTACATTGATCATGATCGACATCGATTTCTTCAAAATTTACAACGACAGCAATGGTCATCTGGCTGGAGATCGATGCCTCTCCAGAGTAGCCCACCTGGTAGAGCAATCGGTTCAACGCCCCGGAGACCTGGCCGCCAGATACGGAGGCGATGAATTTTCGGTACTGCTTCCCCAAACCGATCAAAACGGAGCCCGGCACGTGGCGCAGAAAATCAAATTGAATGCGGGTATCACCTCGATCCCGTTTCAACACCCCGCGGGTTTTGAGCGCATCACCCTCAGTCTCGGCGCAGCCACAATGCTCCCAACCAAATCACACTACCCGGCGGAACTCGTTCAGGCGGCGGACCGCGCCCTCTATGAAGCCAAACGGCGCGGCCGCAACCGGATATACTTTTACGAAGATATTCCCCCCGAAGAAGATACTCGCAAAGCAAACTAAAAATGATATAGCTTTTTTGCGCCAAATCATCTATACTCAAAGATCCGGCTCAATAGACACACCGCCGGGACCGGCACCGTTAGAGAAGGAGGCGTAGCTACACTATCATGAAAAAAACAATGCAGATTATCGCGATGGGCGGCGGTGGATTTACGATGGAGGCGGGAAATCCATTGCTTGACGATTACGTTCTCGAAAAATCCCCTGTGCCGAATCCACGGATATGTTTATTGCCGACCGCCAGTGGTGATCACGAAGACTACATCCAGGGTTTCTACGATTTATTCTCCAGACGGGCATGCACTCCCACACACCTAACCCTCTACAGTCCCCAAACACATCCCGCCGATGCGGCCATGCACTTGACGAAGCAAGATATCGTCTATGTCAGCGGTGGCCATACCGCTACAATGCTTAAAATCTGGAAGGTATACGGTATCGACCGCTTGCTCCACGAATGCTGGCGCAAGGGCGTGTTACTGGCCGGAGTGAGTTCCGGCGGTGTGTGTTGGTTCCGTGAAGGCGTGACCGATTCAGATCCGAATGGACTTGGCCGCGAGGAATGTCTCGGATTTTTACCCGGTAGTTTTTGCGCGCATTACGAAAATGAAGGACGCCGCCCGACGTTTCATCGCCTTATTCAGGAGAAGCGGTTGCTCGAAGGAGTGGGAGTGGAAAATTTTACGGCGCTCTATTTTAGAGGAGACTCCCTCGAAGAGGTCGTAGGCTCCAGGCCGGGTGCGCGAGCTTACAAGGTCTCCCGCCTGGAAAATCGCATCCGGGAGACCGCTCTTCAAACTGTATATCTCGGCGAATCAAACGAAATAGTACGGTAGACAAGGAAAAAGCGCATGGAAAAACCGTTATGGGCCCCATGGCGAATCGAAGTGCGGTTATTTCCAGGTAACAACAAATTCTGTAAAAGGGTCAAGCTTGACCAGTGATTTTGGAATCTCTACCGTCACTTCCTTGCAACCGCACCACGCAATGTTTCTCGCCATTTTCCCTTATTTCCAGAAGGCAGGGCTCGTAGTACGATTTCAAATTCTCAAGACCTCTGGAGATAAAAAAGTTAGGGGAAGGAATTTTCATCAGAGCTTTCGCCAGCCACCCGGAATCTCATATCGGCGCTGGTACGGCCAAAATCCCTGCCGCCACCTTAATTAGCATACGGCATTCTCCTCGCAAATAAGACACCATTTTACTCACGATTCTATTTTTCTGCAACATTTCTTCCATAAACCCGTGTGCCCGGTATTTTTTTTAGCTCACACCCAAAAACAAGAGATTAATTTTGCCCATGATTATTGCAGTAAAGTGGTAATTAGTGTACACTATACATACATGAGGAAGAATATGATTGATATCGAAAAAGAGGATTTGGTACTCGATTACCTTGTGGAAGCGGTAGCTCCTTTTACAGTGATGGACCTTATAAAAGCGGCCGGGGTGGAAGACACCCCCGAAAATCAGGAGGATATCAATTTCATCTTAACCTCGCTTCCCGATTTTGTATTCGACGAAGGAGTGTTCTACCCAAAAGAATCTTTTTTATCGAGAGTCCCCTTTCGAATACAGCCCAGTGAGTTTGAAATTCAAGAAGGCATTTTGATCCCAGGGCACCGGTTCGTCCCTTTTCTTCCATTCGCCCTATCACAAAAAGAGATAATATACTCTCACAACGGAAAGAGTCTGAGTACCCGCGAAATAAAACTCAAGGCCCGGCATATGATCATCTATTTTTCATTGTTGGACTTCGAGAGAATGCCCATCAAGAACATCGAAGACATCCTCGACGAAGACTCGGATTTGTTTGTGGATGCCCTGGATATGAGGCAATTCTATCAGGAGAACAAATTTGTCTATGGCGACAGCATCATCGCCTCGATGGACCTCGACGACCCGGGCGTGTTCACATTGGTCTATGATTCATGGGAAAACAGCGAGATGCACCGATTCGAAATCGAAACCTTCAACCGCCTTTTTAAACGAACACTGGATGAGGTTTTGCAGATGGACATCGACTATCCAAACATCGAGAAACAATTATTATACACATATTATTATCTCGACACGCAACAGTTTTCCATTCCCGGCAACGCCATCGGCCCGCTAATCACCACCGGCGGCGACTTTGTGATTTCGTCTCTACCGGATGGCCGCAAGCTCCTTCATTTTCCCGACGAATCTCCGGAAGATCTGGGATTATACCCGTCATTCTCCGACTATCCACTGGAAACGAACGATCATGGGCCGCCGGACCTGGAATCTGTGGAAGGCGTGCTGCAATATCTGGGCAACAACAATAGCCTGACAGTGGTTCGCGCTCTAATACTGGATCAATTGGCCTCTCAAAAACGCTACAGCTATAAATGTATCGAAGATTATCTATTTAAAGGGCTGGATAGACCATTTGTGCCTGAAGACATCGCAGGTGAATTCAAAAAAATGATTCGCCGGGAATTCGAGGAAATCAAGAAAAAGTTTAATCCGGATTCGGCGTTTTTACCGCTCACCACCGTCCGGAAAAAGATATTGGCCCTGGAACTCCAGATCTCGGAGTTTTTGCGTTCACTGGACGCGGCCATGGTCCTGCCGGAAGAGTTACCGCAAGAAGACATGCTGCGCCTGATGGAATTGGACAAAACGCTTCACGAAGTCCTGGAAAACCTCGAAATGTCCCAATTAGCCGGGGAGGTCAACATCGTCGAAATCAAACGGACATTGAAGCTGCTGGACCGTTTGATCCCTGAATTGCCGGGACGTCTCGACCGGATCAAAAATCAGATAGATCTTTAACCGGGTAATGAATTAATAACCATTTCAGACTTTATTTTTTCCTGTATTTAGCTTACAATATTCTCATAAAAAAGCATCACAGGAGGAGATTAACATGAAAAAAAGCATTATTCCACTTATTGTCGGTATCCTGATAGGGGGCCTTTTATTCTATTTTATCCAGCTCCAAACACTAAAAACGTCAAAGAAGGACGTTATCGAACCATTCGAGAAAACGTCCTATGCGAACGTGGCGGATTCGCTCGATACAGGAGGAAATTTTTACCTTTATCTGAGCACCGAGAAAGCGATGAAAAGCATCGAAGCATTCTTGCTGGATTTGAAAAGCCTGGTGGTCGCCGGCGCCAAAGACCAGAAATCCCCTGCCGAAGATCCCGGTAAGATATTCGATTTTATCTTGAGCATCGTCAGAAACAGCGGGTTCTTTGCAATCGACGGCATCGGTATGAGCTCCATCTCAATCGATGAAAAACTGGATCGCAATGTCATTACCATTCATCACTCCGGTGACAAAGGCGAAGGCAAATTATGGACCATGGCCGGATCCGCCCCTCACCCACTGGATTGCCTGAAGTTATTGCCGGCGGATACAGTGTTTGCCAGTTTTTCCGACTTCCGGCTCAAAAATCTCTGGGAATGGATCAAAGGAGAATGTAACCAATCGGGAATCCCGAAACTGATACAGGGCGTGGCCATGGTGGAGCCGATGCTCCTCACTCAGGGAATCGAATTGCAAAAACTTCTGGAATGCCTGAACGGCCAACCGGGTTTTATTGTCACCCTCTCTAAAGAAAAATCCGTCACCATTCCATCGGGAGACAAAACGGTCGAAATTCCGCAGCCCTCGGCCGCGCTCTTATTGCGCACAACTAACGATTACTTATTCGGAGTGTTGCAGCAAAAAATTCCCGGCGCCAAACTGAGCGAAAATGGGGATATAAAAAAATTGGAAATCCAGCTACCTCCCCTTCCCCTACCAATTCCGCTTGAACCTCAAATCGTCCAGACAAAAGACCGGTTGATCGTCGCCTCAAATAACCTGATCCTAAACGCCATTTTCTCGGCAGAAAAAAAGGGGGACGGCCTGGCGGCAACCGACGAATTCAAAGCCATGTCCCGGGGAATCCCAACCACTGGAAACGGCCTCCGTTATATAAGCCCAAGATTGAGCAAACTCGTTTTCGATATGCAGGAAAAGGCGATGTTGGCGGAGGGCGATATGTCCGAAGAGGTAAAAGCCATGGTGAAAAAGCTCAATCCTTTCACTAAGGAAATCGGACTCTACGGAGTAACGCGAATCGACGATGAAGGCTTCGTGTTTGAGTTCAATCATTCCATGAGCCTCGGCAATATGGTGATGGTACTGCCGGCAGCCATGGTGGCGGGAGTTGTAGCGGCGATAGCCATTCCCAGTTATATGGGAGCGTCCAATAAGGCAAAGCAGAAAGAATTTGAATCCCTCAAATAAAATGATTGTTACCGAAGCATACTAAACTGCCATGTCCCCAAATCCTGAAAGCCCAAACGCCTGTAAATGGCGCCGGCTGCGGGATTGTCGTAAAAGAGACATGGAGTTTTACCTTCATTGAGTAAATCTTTGCACAGGGCCACCATGCACGCGGTGGCCAATCCCCGGTTGCGATGGGAAGTATCGGTAGCCACGCCGCGCACCAGAGCGGAGAAGGAATTTTCGGCGGTAGTGAGGGCTGTGGAGATCACCCTCCCCCTATCAGCGACAAAATAGGCGCGACCGGATTTGCATTCAAGATCCCGAATCAACGCCGCGGTTTTTTCCTCAGCCGAATCGTAATCGAATTCATCGATGGAGTTGTGCAGCTCCACGATCAGCGGAATATCATCCAGCGACGCCGCCTGAACATCAATTTGACCAGATGGTTCCGCCGGGGAGACATCCATTTTTTGCATACGCGCCAGATAAGTGGTACGGGCTTTCGAATATTCCAACCTCCCCGCCGCGTTCAATTTATCGATCACCGTTGTTTTCCCCATGACAGTCGTGATCTCAGGGTGGTTGAGTATCATCCGGGCAAACTCCCCCGCTCGATACTCCCCCGGCGCATAAACGATTGAATTTCGCATATACCGGAGCAATACGGCAATAAAGTCGCCATTATCGTCAAACTCTCCCCACAATTCCTGAAAATCTTCCGAAAACCCATGATTCTCGATATCGCCGATAATAAATATATTGAATTCCTTCTCGGGCAGCAGAAACTCCATTACCCGCCGGCGGTCGCTTTCGCTCAATTTCCTGATCATCACACATTCCTTTTTGACCGAATTCATCTTCACCGTAAATAGTACCACAACCAGGCCAAAACCTCAAAGGCCGCCGACGAGAATACTGCGCTCGCCTTCCCTCAGATTGCCAACGAAAAAACATGCTGCGATTTGACAAAGAGCCCCATTGTCTATAGAATATGAGCATGCACACATCGAGGGGTACACCATGGAACTACCGCTGAGCCAAAGTCTGGAAGATTATCTGGAATCGATTTACATGATTTCTCAAAAACAGGAAACCGTCCGGGTCAAAGATCTTGTGACGCGGCTGAACGTACGGTCCGCGTCTGTGATCGGCGCCTTACGCAAGCTGGAATACAAAGGATTTGTCGAACACGAGCATTACGGCCATATCAAACTCACCAAAACCGGAAAAACAGAGGCGCTCAAAATATACGAAAAGCACCTGACGCTGACGAGATTTCTCCGGCAGATCCTGGGCGTGAGCGACGATGTGGCCGAAAAAGACGCCTGCATGATCGAACATTACATCAGCGATATCACCTTCGAAAAAATCATCGATTTTATCCATTACATAGAGACATGTCCCTCCGACCACGCATCGTGGTTGCAATCATTCAAAGACACTCACTCCCGCGAAAAATAAAACATGTTTAGGCTTGACAAAAATGTTAGGCGAAACTATAATCTAGAGTAATTATTCCCCAACGTCATATGCGACGTTAGTGCATAAGGATGAAACGAGATGTTTTTGCGCGAATCAGATAAACACATGAAGCAGATAGATAAAAAAAACGCATTTTGCAGCCTGGTGGAATGCGAAGCCGGCGAGGAAGTTCAGATTGTGGACATCGATGCCGGCCACCGGGCGAGAATAAATTTGACTGGCCTGGGATTGAATATCGGCGACACCATCTCGATACAAAGAAAATCCCACTTCCACGGCCCCGTCGTCGTATTTCACCGGGGTTCGGAGATCGCCCTCGGTTTCGGACTCTCCCAAAAAATCCTTGTACAGAGGTAGTCCCAATGGAATTCATTCTGGTGGGACAGCCCAACTGCGGAAAAAGCACGATTTTTAACGAAGTCATCGGATATAAATCGATGGCCGGTAATTTCCCCGGCGTGACCGTTCAATATACGCAGGGCGACATCGTGATGGAGGACAAAAATATCACCGTCACAGACCTCCCCGGCACTTATTCGTTGCAAACCTCGGACGAAGCCGAGCTGGCCGCCGCCCACTATTTGTTCAACGCCAATCCCGAAGCCGTCATCATCAACATCATCGACGCCTCCGTACTCTCCCGTAGCCTCGAATTGACCCTGCAATTGATAGAAATGCAAAGGCCAATGGCGATCGCCTTGAATATGATGGACGAAGTGAAACACAAAGGTATCCAGATCGATGTCGAGTCGCTATCCAATATCCTGGGAGTTCCGGTGATTCCCACAGTGGGACGCAAAGGCGATGGAGTGTTCGAGTTGTTCCGTGAAGCTCACCGTGCCTCAATCGAAAACATCATCCCCCACATCATCGAGAGTAATTCGACAGTCGAACCAGTCATCCGCAGGATGGCTGCATGCCTGGAGGAAACGAACCATTTTGCCGGACACTGGAACCCCCGCTTTATGGCCGTCAAATTGATGGAAAAAGACCCTATTATTCGAGAAGACATCGAGCGCCACCTCTCCCCGGAAGCCAGGGCAATCATCGAGAACGGCATCGCGGAACTCGAGAAAAACCACCATCGCAAAACCGAATTCATCATCTCCTCCATCCGCCACAACCTGGCCTTCGACATTTTCGAACAGGTGGCCAGAGTGGGCAGCGCGGGGAAAAAAGATCTCCGGCAAAAACTGGATAACGTCTTGATGCATCCGATTCTGGGCTATATATTCCTGGTAGGGATCCTGTACCTGGTGTTTCTCACCATTTTTAAAACCGGCGATCTGGTAGAACCCCTGTTTACTGCGGCGATCGAGAAGGCCGGGTTCTTTTTGCAGCGGGAATTGGCCAGCCTCCCTTTGGTTCTAGCGGGCCTTACCGGCCTGCTCGATGGAATCGGCGGCGGTATCGCCATCGCGGTCCCGTTCCTGTTCCCCTTCTTCATTCTATTGTCGATTCTGGAAGACACCGGTTATCTGGCGCGTATCGCCTACCTCACCGACAATATCATGCATCGCATCGGACTGCACGGTATGTCGGTCGTACCGATGATTCTCGGGTACGGTTGTACGGTGCCGGGAATATTGGCCACGCGAATCCTCAAATCCCCGCGCGACAAATTCATCACCGCCACCCTCACCGCCATGATTCCCTGCTCGGCGCGCATGATTGTCATCTTCGGATTGGTGGGAGCCCTCGTCTCGGTAAACGCCGCCATGATGATCTACGCCATCAATATCCTGGTATTGGGAATCACCGGCAAATTTTTGGCCATGGCGTTTCCGGAGGTCAGCCCCGGTCTCATCATGGAGATCCCCCGTTACCATGCCCCGGATGCCAAGACTGTGCTCAACAAAACCTGGTTCCGGCTCAAGGAGTTTTTGGTAGTTGCCTGGCCCCTTATCATTATAGGTAGCGTCATCATGGAATTAACCAAACATTTCCGTCTGCACGAACCCATCAACAGCGCGATGGCCCCTTTCACAACTGGCGTTTTGGGATTGCCTGCCGCGGTTGGCGTCGTTTTGGTCTTCGGTATCATGCGCAAGGAGTTGGCCCTCTTCCTTTTGGCATCCGCTTTGAACGTGAGCCTCGATTCGGGAGAATTATTGAAAGCCATGACAGCGCCCCAAATCTATAGCTTCACGCTGTTTGTCACATTCTACGTCCCCTGCATCGCCACCATCGCGGTACTGGCCAGAGAGTTGAGCTGGAGAAAGGCCGGAGCCATCACTCTTTTGACATTGACCATCGCAGTCATCCTGGCCGCGGGCGCGCGCATAGTGTTTGCGATTATATAATACCGCAGGTCACACTAAATAAGGCGGATAAATCTTGACAAAAAAAAACACCTAATATATATATGTATATTAAACCCGTTCCACGGCAAACTCTTCAAAAATGACATTCATATTTTAGCAAAATAGGAAACTAAAAGAATAAAACCTGGAGGAACTCATGAAAACAAAAGCATTCAACAAAAAACTCACCCTGAACAAAACCACCGTATCGCATCTCACGATTCGGGAACAGGCTGAACTACTGGGCGGAGCGGTCACCAAACCAGAAACAATCTGCGAAACCTGCATCGAACCTTCCGTTTGTATCGCGTGTGTCACCGAAAGGACATGCATCTAAAGAATGTAATAACCACGAAGAGAGAGAGTTAAATCCACACACGCGCCGGAGCCGCCCGGCGGTTCCGGCCTCATTCCCGTCGCCGGCCTCGATTTCCATTGCGGAGATTCCCAGAAAGGGGAAAATCTGGTAAAATACAAAACATGAAACGGAGAAAAGAATCCCGGATCCCCTTGCTGCTTATCATTCTGGGCGCCCTCCTCTGCATCGATGTGACAGGGTACATAGTCATCGAGAACGCTAGATTCCTCGACGCCATATACATGACGGTCATCAGTATCTCCACTGTCGGCTACCGGGAAATCTTCCCATTGTCGAACGCCGGCGTCGCGTTCACTATCTTTGTCATCGTCAGCGGTCTCGGTATCTTCTTTTACGCGGCAGTGTTCATCGGGGAAACCATGATAGAGAACCGGATCCGTAAAATCCTGGGGAGACGTAAAATGAAATCTATTGAAAAACTGAACAACCATATCATAATCGTCGGCTTCGGGCGCATGGGCGAACAAGTGGCGCGAGAATTAAACGCGAAGCAAGTGGATTTCGTCATCATCGAAAAAGAACCCGAGCGCTACGCCCGCGCCGAAGAGATTGGATACAATGTGATGCTGGCTGATGCGACTGTCGAGGACATCCTCGATGTCGCGGGAATCCAACGGGCCAAAACCCTAATCTCCCTTCTTCCCACCGACGCCGAGAATCTCTTCACCGTTCTCACCGCCCGGGATCTGAACGGCGAGATATTCATCATCACCCGCGCTGTCGAATTGACCAACGAGAAAAAACTCCTCAAGATCGGAGCCAATCAGGTGGTCACCCCCCATCGCCTCACCTCCCAACGAATTGTCAATAGCGTGCTAAAACCCAATGTGGTCAATCTCATCGATCTAGTCACCCAGAGCAAAGATCTGGCGTTGTCATTGGAAGAGCTCAGAATCTCCAACTCATCGCCATTACTGGGAAAAACCATCCGTCAATCGGGAATCCGGCAACAATACGACGCTATCGTGGTGGCGGTCAAGCGTAACGAGCAATTGCTCTTCAATCCCCCGCCGGACCTGACCATTTCCGACGGCGATCTTCTGATTTTGATCGGCAATAAAGAAAACCTATTAAAGGTCACCTGATTTTTAGCCCAAACCAGACCGGCTACCCAAAAAAATCGTTCAAAACCCGCCCAATCACTTTAAATTCAACAGCATTTGTGATAAAACCAGTACTATGAAAAAAGAATTCATGGTAGCAGCTATAGAAGAAGCTGAAAAAGGAATGCAAAATGGGGACGGCGGCCCATTCGGCGCTGTGATCGTCAAAAACGGCAACATCATAGCGGTTGGCCACAACCTGGTGCTTTCCACCAATGATCCCACAGCCCACGCCGAAGTGGTGGCGATCCGCCGTGCGTCTGAAAAGTTGAACACCTTCGACCTATCGGAGTGCGAAATCTACTCCACCTGCGAACCCTGCCCCATGTGTTTCGCCGCCATTCATTGGGCCAAGATGAAAACCCTCTACTATGGGTGCGACCAGGACGACGCAGCCCGCATCGGTTTCGACGATAAATTCATCTACGATGTAATCAAAGGAACCGCCAAAACAGAACAGGTGACAATCGCGCAGTTGGCCCGCCCGGAATGCCTCATTTTGTTCGAAGCCTGGGATAAAAAAGAAAATAAAAAGAAGTACTGATTTTTTAATAAAACGGGCAGTCATTACAACTGCCCGCGGTTGAAACTTAACGTTCTAATGCCGGAACGATCAATTCCAGGCGCTCATCTGATGGTCGTTGGTAACCATCAAATTGTTGACGACACACCATTCCAAACAGTCGGCATAACATTCTGTCGAGAAGGCGATCCGATCATTCAAGATTTTTTTGCTTTTGGCATCTTTTTTGGTTAGTTTCCTTAACATTATATCCTCCTGATTTTATAAGTCTCT
>JAHELQ010000779.1 GCA_024644125.1 Candidatus Aminicenantota bacterium
GCACGACTCGAACGAGGGGAGCAAGGTAAAAAACTCCCCGAGAAATTCGCGAACCATGCTCCCTGAATTGATAATCGATCTGAACTCTTTTAGAGACTCAAAAACCATGGGAATGATTTGGGAATGGAAGTTCTCGATGTCGTTTTCATCAAAAAGGGATTTGCCTGTCTCACGGGCCACCCAGGCGATAGGGGCGGGGATCCAGATTTTCCAACTCTCCTCCCTGTAGAGGAGGCGGTGATGAACAAGATAGGAAAACGCGTTCCTCCATTCCTCTTCTGGCATGGGAGGTAGAAAATTTTCCTGAGAATCCGGCAATCCGGCGGGATACAGGGCGTACAAAAACCACACCTTCTTTATGGCGTCCACCCGCGAATGTTTCTCCATTTCGTCCACACTCAGTAACAAACTGGCGTAGAGTGATTCCAACCGGTCTTCCGGGTGACTCCGCACCTCATTGGCAAACTCCTGGAAATTCTTGCAAAAGACACTCTCCGCAGATAAAATTCGCTGCCGAAAATTCTGGATATGTTCCAGAATTTTTTCGGGCGTCATGACCTTGAAATAACTGGCAATCAAGACCAATGCTTGAGGGTACCATTCCAGCGCCGCGGCGATCTTCGCAAGATCATCCGCAGAAGCCAGAGTATCACCGGAGATCAGTTTTCCCAATAAAAACTCTCCCGCTCCGCTCTCCCGTTCGAATGGTTTGACCACAACACTCCGCTCTTGAACATTCAGAACCCGAGAATCGATCTCCACCCGCGATGTAACCACCAACGACGCGTTCTCAAACGTTGAGAGCATCGTGTTCAGAAAACCAATGAGCAACGTCTTCTGGTCGGCCCGGTATAAGATCGTCTCCAGATTGTCGAACACAAACAATAACTTCTGCGTCAATTTCCGGCCGGTGAAATTAGCCGGATCGAAAGATTTCTGGAAGATCGCCAGGGAAACAGCTTCCTGCATCTCCGAGACGTCGGAAATTCCCACCAGCGCAATATAGACCACCCCATCGCGAAAGCGTCCATACCGGGGCATCCGGTACGCCAGATACCTGGCGATCTCCGTCTTGCCAATCCCGGGCGGGCCATTCAGGTTCACCAACCGTTCTCCTTGATCCAATAATAGAAGTATTTCAAAAATATACGACTCCCGTCCCACAAAATTCCGATTCACCGAAGGCAATCCGAGAACCCCGTCACTCCAGAGACCTCCTTCGAGAGTCCCCTCTTGTGACCGGATGACACAATCCTCATCGGACAAACCCTCCCGATGCAGTATCAGGAAACGCCCGGCATCCTCAGGGTACTTGAGATTCATCAAACCCATTGTCATGTCGAACGCTCTCGCCGGAGACAAATCCTGGGTAAGCAGCGCATTGAGAAAACTCGCGGCAAACTGGGTGACGGCTTTGTCCCATACCGGTTCATCCCAATGAATACCAATGGCGCACGGCACGCCGCTATCCCGGAACTGGCGCGCGATAGCCTCGGAATGGCAGGCGGAGATCAACGCCAATCGCGGCCTGCGGGCATTGCGTATCACTTGCTCGATGGTCTCAATTCCAACCAGCGCCAGACGGCCACACTCATCCTCGAAAACAATCCCTTTTTTCGTCCCGTGCCCGGTAAAACAGAACACATCGCATTTGGGATACTCCATCAAGAATTCATCAATCAAAGCCGGCCGAATCACCAATTGAATATCCTTCCCGGCTCGCTCCAGACTGTCCCGCAAATCCCGGATTTCCCTCTCGTAATCGAGGGCTATCCGTGGGATCCCCTCGCCCGTCCTTATCGGCGTCCCATTCTTATACACCAGAGGATCCGAAACCAAGACCAATACCCGGATCTGCGCCACCCCTTCAGATTCTGTCACGAAATGCTCCTTTACACATATTGAATATGAAAAAATTATATCACCCCATAAAATCAATAGTCAATTCAATCTCCTAAAAACACTTCATCGCCCTGAATTGAGCTTTCTTATTGAAAGACTAAAACTTATAATTTGTGGTCCCACAATCTCTCCCTTTAAAAGTATGGATAGCGAAAATATAATTGCAAATTATCGCC
>JAHELQ010000780.1 GCA_024644125.1 Candidatus Aminicenantota bacterium
GTCATCTGTTTGTGTTTTGCAATCGTCGCCGGAACATCTTGAAGATCCTCTATTGGGACCGGAACGGCTTCTGCATGTGGTATAAACGGTTGGAGAAGGATCGCTTTTGCTGGCCATCCAGCGAATTGGAATTGCAAGAGATTGGACCGCGACAATTGCAATGGTTGCTGGATGGTTTGGAGATCGAACAGAGGCAGAGATGGGGACAGGCGAAGCTGAATTCGGAATTATCTGCTCGACCCGCAAGTGGCAGGCCTGATTCAAAGAAGCCTGAGATCTGACTCCAGGATTCAGATCTGGGGCATCAGGAGTGACAGCGAACCCATCAACTCTATGCTTCGATGCATTGGCTTTGATCTTACTCCCGTCTATCGATATATAACCAGGTTTTACCAAACCTGCTTTACAACACAAATGGAGGACTTCCGAAAAAATTTGTCTAAATGCTCCCTGGTGAGGTTGCGAAAACTGCAAATCATGTCGCGGTCAGGGTGACCGCAACCGGTTACAATACGGAACGAAACGCTATAATAGGTCGCCTCTCCAATCTTACGGGAACTGTAAATACCGGTGCAGTAATCGTAAAGCAGAAGGGAAATCATCATACGCGGATCATACGCCGGACGACCGTCTTTGCTGCCATCATAACGTTCTTAGAGCGCGCTGAGTTCAGCCAATCCCGGACATCTTGAGGGAACAGATACTTTTGGTTTGGCGAATAATCACGGAATGTGTTTCGATCTGACATACTAAATTATAGCAAATTATTAAAAATGAATCTTGCCTTTTTTTTGAAAAGGCTTTTCCGACTGGCTCCTGGAATATTATCCCTACCAAAATTTTCGTGACAAAAAGATAACAAATTTTTGATGATTTACTGAGGATTTTTGTTTTTATTTGGGATATTATATGGGGTAGGAGGATATATGAGAAAAATTTTAATTGTTATTGGGGTAATATTGGTATTGGCCATCGGATTTTTAGCCTCAAACGCGATTTTCGACGCGCCGCGGCCGGTATTCGCAGCGGGGGACAATCTCGATACATCGAATATGGGCACGTTGCTCAATTCACTATTTCCTCCCCCATCGTTCGACAAATCAAACGGCTATTACCGGTTGTGGACACTGATCGAACCGGCGGAAACCGACATCGAAGCTCCCGATACTCTCGATCGTTACAAAAAAGTTCACGATCCGAACTTCGCAACTGTCGAATACATCAAGAAGTGGGGCGAAGATTTCGTCAAAACCTACAACCATGGCCACTACAAGATTATCAAAGAACAACGGGATAAAATTCTGGAAAAGAACCGGGCCTGGGAGGATCCGCTGAAAAATCCCGGCATCGATTGGCTGACTCAAACGATAAACGCGACCGACAAGGTGAACGCTCTGGAGCGGGTTTATACGCTACAATTGGAGAGATACCAAAAAATCATTGATTGCGAATTCTTCGAAGACTTCACTCTAACGGAAATCAACGGAGATATGAACTTCTACGCTCCTATCCCCAACCTGCTAGCCTGGCTTCACACAGCCAAAATATTCCTGATAGTCAACATGCGGGACGCCGCGGCCGGAGATTGGGACAACCGCGTCGCCCGGATCCTGGATCATGTGGATTTCAGCAAACGGGCGGTGAAAGGGAGCCGCGTGTTGATCACCAACCTGGTGGCCAAGGCGGTGTTGAAGTGTTCGCTTCTCTCGCTTGCCAGCATCATGAAACATCCACAATGTCCGGCGACAGTCCGGGAAATGGTCGGCAGGCGCCTGACTCCCATTCAATACGATGAGTACGGCAGCCGCAAATCACTGATCGCAGAGGGATTCGCCACCGCCTATCATGTCAGCGATCGCTACTATTTGCAAAAGAACCGTACAATGCAATATTTCTACGATTTTGTATCTAAATTGGTCAATTCGGAACAGTCCCCCCCCTACTTGTGGAAGGAGGGGATCCTCGAAAACAACGGCGTAAAAATGGGAAATCTCTGGTGGCTGCAAAATCCCATCGGCAAAAGGCGCTTTCATCAGTTCCTATCTCCGGAAGATTCGCAGAAATTCGAATACATCTC
>JAHELQ010000248.1 GCA_024644125.1 Candidatus Aminicenantota bacterium
ATCGATACGCACTGGTGCATCGATGAAGAGGCGGCTCTTTTTTTGCTCAGTCGGAGAGATGATTATCTCGGAGATGTTTAGATGGCGGAACCGGCCGCCGGTTCCGCGCAGATCGTCGCGATACCGGATCGAACCTTCGAAGAGCTGTTCGAGCAACTGTCGCTGCCCCGAGGCGTGTTCGCCGAAGCCTAATTCGTCTTCCAAGAGTTGTTTGATGTTGGCGAAGCGAGGCCGGTCTTCGGAGTAACATCTCTCGATCTCAGTCATCAGATCCGGGAAGGCCATGATGTGGTTTTGCGGGTCGAATCCGGGGTACTTTTTCCAGAAGGCCTCCTGCTGTTGTTGCTTTTTGATTGTTCGCTTCCGGTCGGAAAGCAGGAAGATACGAACGCCAAGCGAATAGAGCTTTGAGTCGGGGCTTCCAAAGAAGGTTTTGACAGTTTCTTTAATCTTTTGCAGCCGGTCTTCGGAGGTCACCTGGAACGCGATTTTCGTCTTCTGGCAGCCCAGGTCGATGCCGGGATAGTTTCCTTTTGTCCGGTTAAGATTCTCGAGCTCGTAATCAAACAACGCGTTCAGCAAACGGAGGGCCAGATTCTCGGACACGCGGTTGATGTCGGTATAGCCACCGGAATTAGATAGTTTGATCGCCGCAGCCCATTGCGAAAACAATAGGCAAACCCGCATCTTCTCATCCATTTCTTTCATAGTTCATCATACCTCATTTTAGTTCCCATTTTCAAGAAATTTCGAAACCATCTTCTTCTTTGCGCTGTGACAACTCGGCCCAAAGCCGCCGTTGATTTTACGGGCGGCGCATGGTAATATGAAGGCCGTTATATAAAATTAGAGGTAGAACTATGGGTAAGGTAATTCGGTTTGGTGTGTCGCTTGAATCGTCGTTGCTCGAGAAGTTTGATCCATTGGTTGAGCGGTCTGGTTACAAAAGCCGTTCCGAGGCTATCCGCGATTTGATCCGGGACCGTTTGGTGGAAGAGGAATGGGCGGTTGGGACCATGAAAACTATTGGCGTGTTGAGTCTTGTCTATAACCACGATGTCCGCGAGTTGTCCGAAGCCTTGACCCGGATTCAACATAAATATCTCGACCTGGTAGTGTCCTCCACCCATATTCATGTGGATCATCACAATTGCCTGGAAGTCATTATCCTCAGAGGCGAGGCAAATCTCATCAAGCAAGTTTCAGACGAGCTTCTCAGCACCCGCGGGGTAAAGCATGGGAAACTCAGTATGACGACAACCGGTACCGGCCTGTCGTAGCGCGCTTTTTTCACAGCGAAACCTGTCTCGATCGCCATCCACAAAAAATCCACATTTTGGCCGGTTCTACCGGTGTTTTTTCAGGTATGATGCAAACTAGAATTACCGAACCTCTTCACGTGTATTCAAAATAAAAATCCTCAACTTTGAAAGATTTTCACATTGGCTGTTTACGAATGTGTGCAATTTATCCAGACACTAGATCCAGGAGGGGTTTTGAGGAGAGATTCTCATGATTTCCACAGGCTGTGTGGGAATGTGATGTGGATATTTCATTTTTTTGAATTTTGGGTTTGACTTTTACTATTTCGAGTGCTACCATTTTCAATAATGTGTTACTGAGGAGTTGCCATGTTGCATAAGTCAAGAACCCCCCTGGTGATAGTAGCCTTTCTAGTAAGCGTTTTAGCCGGGCTTCACGGCGAAGCCGTCAAGATGGAACCCGCTGCAAAGGACGATGATCCTCGATATGTCCACATTCGCGAAGAGGTGGTGGTTACCGCCACAATGTCAAAACAAGAGCTGAAGGATTGCGCATTTTCGGTGCAATTGGTGCGGCCGGAGGATGTGAGTGTCGCCTCTGCGTCCAGCGCGTTGAATGTGTTGAGTTTTTATCCCGGATTGTTTGTGCGCAGGTCGGGGGATTTTGGACGGGCGGATGTGGATATTCGGGGCATTGGGCAGAATGGGCGCCGCATTGCGGTGTTGGTGAATGGTCGCCCCGAGAAGATGGGGCTCTTTGGATGCGCCGTGACTCACGCGTTTCCTATGGATAATGTGGAGCGGATCGAGGTGGTGAAAGGTCCGGCGTCGGTGCTTTACGGCGGCGAAGCGCTGGGTGGCGTTATCAATATCATCACCCACATGCCGCAGAAAAAATTCGAAACCGGCTTCAGCGCGTCGTATGGAAGTTTCGACACGCGACAAGTCAATTTAAGGCACGGCGGCAAGCAGGAGGGTTTTGGTTACTTTTTTACGTTCGATCACCGCGCGAGCGATGGTCATGTGCCCAATTCCTCTTATTCCGGTCGTTCGTTTACTGGTAAGGTGGATCTGGATCTGACCGGGAGTCTGGCCTTCAGTCTGCAAGGGAAATATTTCGACGGGAAAAAGTACGAACCTGGCACCATCGATAGCCCGTTGGTCGATTTCTGGAACGATTACCGGCGGGGAGCGGTGGATGCGTCTCTGCGGAAGAATTGGGGAAGGGGAGAGCTATTGGTTCGCCTCTACCGGAACTTCGGCCATCATGTGTTTTCCGATGGTTGGGATTCCAGAGACTTCACAAACGGTGTCATGGCGCATTATACCGACAGGTCCTTCCAGTGCAATGTCCTGACGGTCGGAGCCGATTACCGGTCGTTCGGCGGTGAGAGTCAGGGCTTCCCGGCCGGCCAATGGGACAAGAACGAGGGCTCGCTCTTTTTTCACGATGAGTTAGTTGTAGGCGAGCGTTGGATTCTTACTGGCGGTCTCCGCTTGCAAATGGATTCGCTTTTTGGTAATGAATGGACCCCACATGTGGGCGTCGTGTTTCAGGCTACCCCCGCTACCTCTATTCGTGGCGTGGTGAACAAAGGATTCCGTTCCCCGCAATTGAATGAATTATATATGTACCCGGCCGCCAATCCCGAACTCGAACCGGAGAGGGTGTGGAATGTGGAGCTGGGGATCGAGCAGGCCCTCTGGGAAGGATTGACCCTGCAAGCGGCGGTGTTTCGCATGAAGGGTTCCAATATGATTCAAACGGTTGTCAATGGATCGCCTCCGCCCTTATTTATTTTTCGCAATACGGGCGCATTCGATTTCCACGGTATCGAAGTGGGTTTGCGCGTCGATTGGGGAAACCGGGTGTCGGGAGAGGTTAGTTATGCATATCTGGATACCGGGGAAGCCACCCAGGGACGTCCGGGGCATAAATTCGATGCGTCGCTGCGGGTGAGAGGGAAATGGATGTCCGCGTCATTGCAAGGACAGTACGTGAGCGATTATTTTGCCGCGGATTTTGCCAGGCAGCCGTTGCCCTCCTATTTTTTGTTGAACGGCAGGATAATCGTCACTGTGTCGCGGCAAATCGAGGTTTTTGTGGATGTGAACAATGTCTTTGACACCGATTACCTGGTGTTTGGTGATTTCCCAGGCATGAATGCCGGAGCTTATCAAATGCCCGGACGGAGTGTCAATATAGGGATCAGGTTCAAACAATGAAATATCGTGGATATGACCTTTTGTTATCGGGCTTGTTGTTAGCGTTGGCGTTAACCTTCCCTGTATTGTTCCATGCTGTGGGGCTGGGCAGCGCTTTTTTACCGATGTTTTTCCCGGTGGCGGCGGCCGGTTTTTTGGTGATGCCGCCGTTATCTTTACTGGTGGGCGGGTTGGCTCCGTTGGTGTCTGCGGTATTGACAGGCATGCCGCCGTTCTACCCTCCTATCGCATTCATCATGATGGTGGAGGGACTCGTGCTGGCCGGCATTCCTTACCTCTTGCACCGGAAGCTGAAGCTCAATCTCCATGTGTCGTTGGCTGCGACATTGTTGCTGGACCGGTTGGTTTTGCTGGGCCTCGCGATGGCTGTCGCCCGGTTGATGGATTTGCCGGAGGGAGTGCTGGGGCTTGCATCGGCGCTTCGGGGATTGCCCGGGATCGTTGTGATGATGGTTGTGATTCCGCCGGCGCTCAAAGCGCTGCAGCGACGCCGGAGTTTGGCGATGATTATGGAATAATTTTATTGGATTGGATATAAAATGCATAAACAAGAATTTTTTGATCAGATTTCCCATGATTGGGACCGGGAGCATAGCACGCCGGAAGAATATGAACGTACCAGGGTGTTTGCACAGCACTTCGGTCTTTCCAAAGGGGAGACTGTGCTCGATGTCGGTTGCGGCACCGGGCGGTTGATTCCGTTCATCAAGGACGCTGTAGGCGAAGATGGTATTCTGGTAGAACTCGACTTCTCGCTGGAGATGTTGATGATCGGTTGCCTGAAGCATCAACACGACGGTTTGTATTTTGTGCAGGCGGATGCGCATCATTTGTGTCTCAGGGATAATCAGTTCAGTACTGTGATTTGTATGGCTTTTTTTCCTCATATCAGCGATAAAGCCTATGCCCTAACGGAGTTCAGGCGAATCTTGAGGCCCGGTGGCGTTCTTTTCGTGACCCACCAGATGAGCCGGGAAGAGTTGAACCAGTTTCATAAAGAGGTCAAAGGCCCTGTGACAAAAGATTTGTTGCCGGACGAGGCCGGGATGCGGGCGTTGTTTGACGACGCCGGCTTCAAGGATCTCACCATCCGGGACGAGCCTTCCCTTTACATTGCCAGGGCCTTTGCCTGAGTATGGATTTTTGGAAGTCGGAAGTCAAAACTCCCGGGGGTCTGTTGAGATTACTGGATCCCGTGGCGAGGATGATCGCTTCTCTTTTGGTTATAGCAGTGATCATGGCGGTTCCAGCGGCAAATTGGCGCATGTGCTCCGTGTTTCTTTTGGGAGTGGCCCTTTTGGGAATAGTCGCGAAGGTGCCGCTAAAACCGGTGGCGGTACGGCTCCTCTATGTTTTACCGCTACTGGTATTTATCGCTGTTTCGTTAATCATCTTCAAACCAGCCCCACCGGACGGCCGGTCAGGAGTCTTGTGGGGCCTGGCCATCAAAACCGGCGCGATATATCTATGTCTGGCATTGCTTTCTGTGACCACCGACTTTTACCAAATGCTCATTGCCCTCAAGCGGTTGCGAGTTCCTGCTCCTGTACTGACGGTACTTTCGTTCGCGTATCGCTATGTGTTTCTTTTTTTGGCGGAGGCGCAGAGATTGCGGTGGGCGATTCAATCCCGTGGGGGAGATTCGCTGACAAGGCGCCGACAGGTAGTTTTGGCCGGGGGTTTGATGACCCACTTGTTGACCAGGGTGCTGGATCGCGGAGATTGGATTTACGCCGCGATGTTGTCCAGGGGATTCGAGGGGCGGCTTCCGCTGGCCGGTAGTCTGGAAGCCCGGGATTCGGTTTGTGAAGGTGGAGCTGGGATGGCAGAGATGGTTCTCGAAGTCAAGGGTTTGGATTTTTCTTATCCCGACAACACGCAGGCGCTGCGGGGAATCGATTTTGAGCTTCACGAACATGAAACCGTCGGGCTGGTGGGCCCGAATGGCGCCGGCAAATCCACATTTATGCTTCATCTAAACGGAGTGCTCCGGGGCGATGGGCTCATCCGGGTGTTGGGGATGGATGTGAATAGGGAAAATCTTCGCCGTATCCGCAAGCAAGTGGGCATCGTGTTTCAGGATCCCAACGACCAATTGTTCATGCCCACAGTCCGGGACGATGTGGCCTTCGGTCCTCTGTGTTTTGGAATGGATCCCGCCGATGTGGAGTTGCGTGTGGATGAAATACTGCGGAAGCTTGACTTGACCGGCGTCAAGAACAAGCCCGCCCACCGGTTGAGCCTGGGGGAGCGTAAACGGGCGGCGTTGGCGACAATCCTGGTGATGGAACCGCGGATCGTGGTTCTCGACGAGCCCTCGGTCAGCCTGGATCCATTGTCCCGTAGGAATTTCATTGACCTGGTGAAGGAAATCGCCGCCGCAACCGTGATCGTCAGCCATGATCTGGATTTGGTGAATGAATTATGCCACCGGGTGGTGTTGATGGAGAAGGGAAGAATCATTGCTTGCGGAGCTACCGGAGAAATTCTTGGAGATGAAGATCTGCTGCGAATGCACCAGTTGGAAATTCCGTTGTCTGTTAAATTGGCGCGGGCCTTATCTCACCCTTCGGGCGAAGAGCCGGGAGCCGGTACCGGTTCCTGTTGAACGCGGTGGAAGCGTATCTGCGCCAACAACAAGCCGCCGATCACCAGTACGATTCCAACCATATTGAGGGCGAACAATTTTTCGCCCAACACCATATAGGCGAAAAATGCGGTAAACACCGGGATACTGTTGGTGAAGGCGCTTGCCCGCGACATACCGATCTTTTGGACGCCGTAGATGAAAAGCATATAGGCCAACGAGGAGGCCAGGATGGCGAGCTGCGCCAGCGCTATGATCGTCTTGAACGTGGGTTGGGTTTTCAATAATACTCCCGGTTCCAATAGGAAGACCAGAGGAAGGAAATAAAGGATGCCTACGACATTCTGATAGGTGATCAGGGAAAACGCGGTGTAACGGCCGGACAATTTGACGACCACGACCGAATAGGCCACAGCCGAGGCCACTGCCAATGAAAGGTAGAGAAGTCCCAGCGGCGAGACTGCAAGCGAGAGATCAGGCTTCAGAATCACCAATGCCACTCCGAACACTGAGAGCGCGATTCCGGCGATGTTCATGAGGGAGAGGCGTTCGCGGAAAAACCAGAACGCGGCGATTGGGGTGAAGAGGGGGATGGTGGCGATCATCACCGCCGCCACTGTGGAGGAGACCTGGTAGAGCCCCAGATTTTCTCCAAGAAAATACAAAAACGGCTGGAAAAAAGCCAGGAGTAGAATACTTCCCAGATCTTGCCGCCGGATTTTTTGCAAACGTTTGCTGGCCAGTCCTATCAATAATAGAAAAATGGCGGAGATCACCAGGCGCAAGAGGATGGTGGTGATTGGGGTATAAACCGTAAACACGATTTTTGTCCAGATGTAGGAAAATCCCCAAAACAACATGGATATGACCAGCGCGATATAAACGTTCCACGAATATTTTTTCACCGCTTAAATTCCTCTCGTCGTGATTTTTTTCGGGTTGACGATGTAATATATCACGGCATTGGAAAAAGTCAAGTGGCAATCTGCGGAAAATATAGTATAATACATCTATTGGAGATTCGCGCATGACATTTATCGATCTGGTGAAAAAAAGAAAAAGTGTCCGTAAGTATTCCGGCCGGCCGGTACCCCGGGAAATGATCGATCAATGCCTCGAAGCCGCCCGCCTGGCGCCTTCCGCATGCAATTCGCAACCCTGGTCGTTTATCGTGATCGATAAGCCGGAGGTGAAGGATGAAATCGTGCGGCAGTCTATGTCGGGGATTTACAAACTCAACGCGTTTGTAGCGGAAGCTCCGGTCGTCATCGCCGCCATCACCGAAAGATCGCGATATGTAGCGCGTTTGGGAGGCTTGATTCGCAATGTGAAATACAACCTGATCGATATCGGCATCGCCTGCGACCACCTAACGCTTCAAGCAGAAGAGTTGGGCCTCGGCACCTGCTGGCTGGGGTGGTTTCACGAAA
>JAHELQ010000781.1 GCA_024644125.1 Candidatus Aminicenantota bacterium
AATGCAGGCCAATGACATCGCCCAGGTGTGCACCTTCATTGTCGAATACTCTCTAGTGAAGCTGCTGATGAGTTGGGGGATTTTACCCTCCGCTCTGCTGGGGTACAGTTTCGGCGAATACGCCGCCGCGTGCCTGGCCGGAGTTTTTTCTCTAGAAGACGCCCTCGGTATGATCTGCTGGCGCGGCGAATTGATGGGGAGACTCCCGGAAGGAGCGATGCTCAGCGTTCCTCTGGCGACGGACGACGTACTGCCTATGCTTGGCGACGAGTTGTCGCTGGCTATCGATAATGGCGCTTCATGCGTGGTGGCGGGGACAACGGAGGCTGTGTCGGTGTTCGCCGCCCTGATGAAAGAACGGCGACTGTTTTGTACTTATATTGAAACTAATCGCGCCGTTCATTCCCATATGATGGCCGGGATCCAGAAGGAATTCGAGTCCCGTCTCCGGCGGATTCAATTCCATCCGCCCAATATTCCGTATATATCCAATGTCACCGGGCGGTGGGCGGACGAGGCTGAGGTGCAAACGCCATCGTTTTGGTCGCGGCAATTGCGGGAAACCGCGCAATTCGCCGCCGGAGCCCGTTGTCTATTGGAAGAGGGCGATGCCATTTACCTGGAAGTGGGACCTGGCCGGGAATGCACCGCGTTGATGCAGCGGTTCATCGGCAGAGATTCGCAGGTACGGTCGCTAAACCTGCTGCGCCATCCCCAAAAGGAAGAGGATGATTGGTATTATCTGCTCACTAAAATCGGGCAATTCTGGCTGGCCGGCGGCACAATCGATTGGCAGGCGTATCATGGGAACGAAATACACCGGCGGGTATCATTGCCCACTTACCCGTTCGAATGCGGGAATTACTGGATCCAATCTCGACCAAATACGATCGCGCCAACCGCGGCTTCTCCCTTGAAAAATTGGTTTTATATCCCGTCCTGGAAACAATCGCCCATGCTTCCCAACCGGAAACCGCTGGACTACAATGGCTTCCGGTTGTTATTCCTGGCTACCGGAAGCCCCGCCTCCGCTCTGGCGGATCAATGGCGACGGGACGGCGATCTCGTATGGACAGTGGAACCGTCGGATGGTTTCACCCGAAAGGATTCCACTACCTTTACCCTCGATCCGGCAGAGCCAGCCGATTACGTCGAACTCCTTGAAACCGCGCAAGCGGAAGGCGTCGCTCTCCGGCATATCATTCACGCCTGGTTGTGGCCCGGCGGCCCGGAAGATGGGGATCTGCGCCTCAGAGTGGATGGATTTTTGCCGCTGGCGTTCGCCAGTCTCGTCTATATCGCGCAAGCATTGCGCAAGACGCGGGCGCGGGGATCCATTCAAGTGGATACCATCGGGTCCGGGCTGGTCGCCGTATTGGAAGGAGACAGTCCGGATCCGGCGAAAGCTCTGGTAATGGGGCCATTGCGGGTGATTCCCCAGGAGTATCCGTTCATCTCGTGCCGGTGCGTGGATCTCGATGCTGGCGATTCAAACCGCAAACTGTTAAAACGGGAATTGGCGCTTCATCCCCAGGAACCGTTGATCGCGCTGCGCAGCGGCAATCGTTTCGCGCCCCATTATCTGCCGCTGGAATTGCCGGAACCGGATCCCGAAGCCCTGCCTCTGAAAGAGCGGGGGGTGTATCTGTTGACCGGCGGCCTGGGGGCCATCGGCGGTATGATCGCGGAATTCCTGGCCCGGGACTATTCCGCCCGGTTGCTTGTCATCGGTCGCTCGCCCCGGTCTGAGAAAGAGGAAAGAATCCGGCGATTGGAGGAACTTGGGGCCGAGGTGCTATATGTATCCGCCGATGTGGGCGATGCCCGCATGCTGCGACAGGCGGTTCGGCTAGGGGAGGAGGCGTTCGGTCCCATCGACGGCGCCGTTCACGCGGCAGGACTGGTAGAGGGAGACTCCTTCGCCCTGTTGGATCAATGGCAACCCGGTCATATGCTGCAACAATTTCAGGCCAAAGTCCATGGGCTTCTGGCGTTGGAAGAAGCGCTAGCTCACCGGGAATTGGCGTTCCGCTGGCTGTATTCTTCCATTTCAACTGTGTTGGGGGGGCTTGGTTTC
>JAHELQ010000249.1:0-5084 GCA_024644125.1 Candidatus Aminicenantota bacterium
CCGGACCAGGCTCTGGAGTCAGGGATCGGGCAGGCGCCGGCGGGGGGGGAGATACAGGTTCTGTTGGAACGGTTCCCGGTGTTGCGCCAACCGGCGTACGCCGGTTTGTCCGCTGAGGAATTGCGCGGGCTTGCCGGGCGCATGCACGCGTTTGCCGCGGCCAGAAGCCGGTATACGCCGCATACGAAATTGGGGACGCCGGTGGTTTGCGTGTGCGCGGGCGACGGCCGCTTCATTCGGCACCGGTTGTGGAGCCGTCATGTGAAAGGGCATGTGCAGTTTTTTGATATCGAGGGGGATCATTTCTCGTTGCTCCGGCCCCCGGGGGTCGAGGAATTGGCCGCTCTACTGGAGCGATTGCAAAAAAATCAAAACATCTAAAAAAATAGAGGAGGACTCAAATGAAAAAACGGTTTGGCAAATTCGGCGTGCTGTTGGCCGCCTGGTGTTTGATGTCCGCGCTTTTGTGCGGCGATACTATCTCGTTTTATGACGACTTTGAACACGGGACGGACAAGTGGGAGTTTTCGACCCCTTTTAAAATCAGTGTCAAGGATTCCGGGGATCCGGCTCACGGCAAGGTGTTGGCGATGTCGTCCGGAGGACCGATGGTGTACGCGTTGGTAAAAGGTTCGGGCAATTGGACCAATGTCAGGATCGAGGGGGAATTGTGTTTCCCGGCCGGTTTTTCCCATTATTTAGGCGTGATCTACAATTACCGGGTGATCGGCGACCGGGCGGATTTTGGTTCGATATTTGTGTACGGGCGCCAAAAAGATCCCACCAATCCCTGGACCCGCGGAAAAACCGAAGTTCCGCCGGCGATCGATTTTTTAGGCGAAATCATTTTGCCCAATCCCCACCGGGACAGCAACGCCTCCCGTCTTCTCTACCCGGAGTACAAGGTCAGGCTGGAGGGGGACGACGTGGTGGAGCCGGGGAAATGGCACAGGTTCAAACTGGAAACCGTCGGCCGGGAGTGCCACTTTTATTTGCACGACATGAACGTCCCCAAAATGACTTTCGCGCAGCACGAGTTCGACTCGGGGCGTGTGGGATTCAAACCGCGCTACGGAGGTTATCCCACCTGGGTGGACAATGTGAGGATCACATCCATCGACGGCTTCGGGTACAAAGGTCCCGACTTGCCCCAGGGGATCGTCTACACTCCGGAGAAAATGTTGACCCGTTGGCACGCGGTGGGTCCTTTCTGCGAACAGATGACCGAAGTCGAAGAAGGGGGCTACAGGCAAAACGCCACCTACACGAATTACAACCGGGAATACGTCTGGCGGGAGTTGAACGCCGACGACCGCGGCTGCCTGCATCCCGGACGGGTGATCGATCGCTTCAGCGGTAATTGGTACGGGTATTTCCACACCGAAATCATCTCGGATTCCGATAAAGAGGCGATTCTGGAGTTCAGCACCGGCAATCAACTGACTCTGTGGTTGAATGGTGAACCATTGCCCGGCGTGCAGGGGCAAAAATTGATCTGGTACGACTTTTTGGACAATCCCGCCCACAAGGGTTCCAATGTGAAGGTCACGTTGAAAAAGGGAATCAATCGCCTAATGGTCATGGTCCGGGGGGGGCGGTATGGCGGCGATGGTTTTTACGCCGCTTGCCGCGACGCGGCGGATACCGGTACCAAATGATGATCCCCAATTTTTTTATAGCGGGCATGCCGCGTTCCGGCACCACCTCTCTGTACACGCTGCTGAAACAGCATCCGCAAATCTACCTGTCTCTGTACAAGGAACCGCTGTTCTTTTGCAAGGACCTGGAACACAGCCCTTATAGCATTACCTCCGAGGAGGTGTATCGCACGCTGTTCGACGGGGCGGAGGGGTATCCGGCGGTCGGCGAGGGATCGGTGTGGTATCTGACCTCAGCCGTGGCGGCGGATGAGATTCACCGGCAGTCGCCGCGGGCGAAAATCGTTGCTATGTTGCGGGATCCGGTGCAGATGTTGCGGTCGCTCCATTCCCTGTACTTGCGGACCGGCAACGAGGATATCGAAGACTTCTCCAGCGCGTTGGCTGCGGAAACGGACAGGCGCGAGGGGAGAAGAATCCCCGCCCGTTGCTATTTTAAAGAGGGCTTGCTCTACACTGAGACGGCCCGGTATTACCCTAAACTTAAACGGTTTTGGGAGCGGTTCGGCAAGGAGCAAGTCCATGTGGTCATGTTTGATGATTTTGTCGCCGATCCCTTGCGGGAGTGCGAACGGATCTTCGCTTTTTTGGGGGTGGACGGCGACGCGGATATCGAGGCGGATCTCGGTCTGGCCAAACAGCGCATCCGCCCGTTTGTGCTGGAACAAATCCGCCGGGCCCACCCGGAAGTGAAGGCCAAACTCTCCCGCAAGATGGGGAAAACCCATTTGGGGGCAAAACGGGCTCCGTTGGAAAAAAAATTGGAACGATCGCTGCGGGTCGCGTTCCAGGAAGATTTACTCGAGACCGGGCGGTTGACCGGGCTTGATTTGTCCGGCTGGGGATCCGCGGGTTCAGGAAGGGACGGATGATAAAAAAACTTGTACGGCCGTTGCAATATCTATGGCACACCAGGGGCGTAAAAGACAGGCGTTGCCGCCGGACGGCGCGGCGAATTTTGCGCATGACAGGATCCACCACCCGGTTGCTGGAGGAATTGTCCGGCCGGAAATTACTGGTGAACACCGAATTTCAAAAAGGGATGATAACCGGTTCTGAAGCGGAGATCGTGCGCATGACGCGACTCTATTTCAGTTCCGTCGAAAGTCCTGTCATCCTATCTATATCGAGTCTTGCGGCCGCCAACCTGACGGAGCGGGAAGTAGGCGATATCCGAGGTGGACAGATTCCGTTGGGTACGATTTTTAGTTCCAACGGAAACACTCTCTGGAAGAGCGGAATCTGTTTCAAAACGCTTGACGATGGCCGGTTGGCCCGCAAATTGAATGTCGCCGATTCCCGCTTGTTTTCGAAAGAGTATGTTCTCTGGACCGGCGACCGGCGGGTTGGGATCATCAAGGAGATCTTCAACGAGGAATCTGTCATGCGAATATGGAGGAGGTAGCCGAGATGTTCGATACAATGATTAGGGACATTGTCGAGCGGCGGGATAGCGGCCTGAACACCATTTCGGACGGCGAAGCGGGCATCGCGTACCGGGACTTGCCCCGGCGTTTCGAGGAATTGGACCGGCAGTTCGCCGGCGGCGGTGCGGAAGATTGGTTCGCGTTTCCCTGCGGCAATAGTCTTGCCGAGGCGGTTCTTCTGCTATGGCTCTTGTGGCGGAAGCGAAGTTTTCTGTTGATGCCACGCGGCGGAGGTCTGGAGATTCCTTCGTTTTGCCGCTGCGTTGTCACGGTCAACATCGAGGCGGGCGCGGTAGAATTACGCGGGAATGCGAATGTCTCGGCGGCGCCCGCTTGGCTCAAGAGAGAACCGGCTCTGCTGCTCAAAACCTCGGGTAGCACAGCCGCCCCAAAAATGGCGTTGCACCACCACCGCCGTTTGGCGGTAAACGTTCGCAATTGTGTGGCGCGATTTGGAGTCGCGGCTTCCGACAGGCTGTTGATTCCCGTGCCCCTGTATCACATGTATGGCCTGGGAGCGGGATTTTTGCCTGCGGTGTGCGCCGGCGCATCCGTGTCCCTGATGGAGGGGACCAATATCATCCGCTTGCTGGATCGCGAAAAAACCTTCAAACCAACGGCGGCGATGTTGACTCCCACGTTGATCGCTATGATGTTGCGGGGCAGGAAAGGCGATTATCCTTACCGGTTGGCGGTGACCGCCGGAGACCGGATCGGGGAGGACGAGATGGCCCGGTTCGAGGAGCGATTCGGGGTGTTGTTCAATCTTTATGGCTCCACCGAACTCGGGGCCATCGCCACCACCAATCCCTGCGACCCGACGGCCGTGCGTTATCGAGCGGCGGTTCGACCGCTCGCCGATGTCGAGATTCAGATAGATCCGTATATTCGTTGCAGGCATGGTTCGGGTTTTGAATGTTATGTGGATATGGCGGGTAACCGGTTGGAGGGTACGGACGATGGGTGGTTCGCCACCGGCGATCTGGGAAACGCCGAGAGCGAGGGGCGGTTCCGGGTGTTGGGGCGTGCCGGCAATAGCCAGAACCGCAATGGTATTTTGGTGGCGTTCGCCGAGGTGGAGTCGTTGATGGAGAAGTGGATCGACGGCATCGACCACGCGGTTGTAGTGGCCGCCGCCGGAGAGACAGAGCGGGGCAAGCGGATGACGGCTTTTTGCCAATTGCAAAAAAGAAGCGCTCTGACGGCGGCGGAGATTCGCGGCCGCGCGTTTGATGTGCTGCCGCGCCACCAGGTGCCGGACGAGGTGAGGGTATTGGCGGAGATTCCGCGCCTGCCCAACGGCAAATTCGACCGCAAAGCGTTGGAGCGGTTGGTAAATTATAAATGAAAAGGAGAAACCATGAGTGAACATATTGTTGATAGACTGAAGCAGATTATTGCCGGTAAACTGGATGTCAATCTCAAGAAGGAAGAGATCGATGAGACCGTTTCGTTGTTCGAGGATGGGTTGGGACTCGATTCCATAGCCATTGTGGAATTGATCGTGAACATCGAAAAAGAGTTCGAAATCAGCATCCAGGATGATGAGTTGAACGCCGGTTTGTTCCGCAGCCTCGTTGTTCTGGCGGATTTTATCGGTCAAAAGACTTCGATGGAATTGGTAGAATGAAGCGGGTGAACGATCGGATAAAATTGTCGCGGGCGGGGTTTGTGTCCAATTATCCCCATTTCCGCTACTGGAAAAAGAGCGGAGTGCCGGCCATGTTGTCGGCGCCCCCGTTGAATGTGTATATCCATATTCCCTTTTGCATCCAGAAATGCGCTTATTGTTATTACAAGACCGAACAATACAAAAATCCCGCGCAATTGGATGTATTTCTCGACGCGCTGGAGAAGGAGATCGGCCTGGCCTGCGAGTTGCTGCAACTTGAAGGGCGGGAAGTTCGCGCCCTTTATATCGGCGGCGGCACGCCGTCGCTGTTGAAGGACCGGATGTTCTCCCGCGTCGTGGATGTGTTGCGCCGCCATTTTGTCATGG
>JAHELQ010000249.1:5094-7500 GCA_024644125.1 Candidatus Aminicenantota bacterium
GGAACCCCGCACCATTACCCAAAAGAAGGTTGATTTTTTTAGGGAGATTGGGGTCAACCGCGTTAGTATCGGTGTTCAATCCTTCGATGACTACGTAATCGCCTCGAGTGGCCGTCACCATTCGGGGAAAAAGGCTCTGGAAGCCATCGATATTGTCAAGCGGGCAGGCGGCGTAGTGATCAATATCGACCTTTTGAGCGGCCTTGCCGGCGAGACGGATGGGACCTGGGCGCGGACCGTCGATACCGCCATCGGTTCCGGCGTCCATAACATCACGGTGTACAAGATGGAGACCTACCTCAATACCGAGTTTTTCAACGAGGGGGTACGCAAGAACAATATTCAATTGCCGGACGAGGAGACCGAATTGGGCTTCATGCAGGCGGCCATCGACAAATTCTCGGCCTCCGGTTACCTGCCCTGGAGTTTTTTCACTTTCACCCGCGGCGGCGAGTTTCATCACCGCTACGCCGCCAATCTCTGGCACGGCCAGGATTGTTGCGCTTTCGGGCCGTCGGCTTTTGGGATGATCGGAAACTGCAATTACCAGAACATCAACGATCTGGATATGTACGCAGAATCCATCGGCAAAGGCGAACTTCCGGTGATCCGGGCCCACGCCCTTACCGGCAAGGACAGGATGTTGCGGGATATTCTATTGGGGCTGAAAATGTTCCGTTTCAATGTGGATGATTTCAAAGAGCGGCACGGCTTCGATTTTCGCCGGCTCATCCCGTCGGTCATGGACGAATTGCAGGCGCAGGAGTTTCTCAAGGTTGACGGCGACATGTTGGAGCTCGGCCCGAAGGGAATTCTCTATGGAGACTACGTGGCCAAGCGGTTGGCCCTGGCGTTGAAGGAAACGCTGGGGGAAGACCGGTTCGCCGTTCAGTAGGCAAGTCAAAAGGAGTGAAACCAACAATGGAAGACAGAGATCGATCGTTTCTCGATAAAATCGAGCAAATCCGGTTATTGAAGCAAATCTGTAGACGCTTTCCGTCGTTCCGGGGGGAAAGTGTTCTCGATCTGTACCGGAGGATGCAGAAAACCCGGATGCCTGAACTGGAGAAAAACCTTCTGGAATGCGGTCCGTACAACCCCGCCTGGAGGAGTTTCTTTGAACGGGAGGCGCGACTCTTGAAGAGCTTGCTGCCGCCGGAGGCTTGTTGCCAGTTGCATCATATAGGCAGCACAGCCATTCCCGGCATGGCGTCGAATTCCGTCATCGATATGGCTCTGGTTGTTGAATGCGACAATTATTGGGATTCCTGCCTTCACGCGTTGCGGCAGGCGGGGTTCCGCCATTTCGGCAATAGTCCGATGGGACCGGACGCGGAGTGGTATTGGAATACCCGGCACGCGGAGGTGGTGTATGTCGCGCATTTGGACAGAGGGGAAAACGGATGGCTGGAGGATAATCTGGGGTTTTGCCGCTACCTGGCGTCCCATCCCCAAGAACGGGACAGATATATGGGATTCAAAGAGCAAAATCATGATCTCAAGCGGCAAAACATCATCCTCTACTCGCTCAGGAAACTGCAGTTCGTCATCGAAATTTCAGAGAGGAGCAAGCCATGAAGCGTCCGCCTGTCCCCAATTTTTTTATCGCCGGCATGCCCAGGTGCGGCACCTCGTCGATGGTGAGCTACCTCAAGCAGCATCCGGATGTGTACCTGTCCCCGTACAAGGAGCCCCATTTTTTCGCTAAGGATTTGAACATGCCCACCAACTATATCTGGAAGCATGAGCTCTACCTGAGTTTGTTCAAAAGTGCCTCAGGCAAAAAAGCGGTCGGCGAGGCGTCGGTCTGGTACCTATCGTCCCGGTTGGCCGCCGGTATGATTTGGGAATTCGATCCAGAGGCGCGGATCATTGTCATGTTGCGGGACCCGGTGGAGCAAATGGTGTCGCTGCACTCGTTGTGGGTACGGTCGGGCAATGAACCGGTACGGGATTTTGTCGAGGCTATTGAATTGGAGGAAAAACGGAAGCGGGGACTCGCCCTGTCGCCGTCCGTCTATTTCCCTTATGGCTTGTTTTACACGGAAGTGGCAGACTATTTTCCCAAAGTAAAGCGGTTCTGGGATTTGTTTGGAGCCCGGCGGATTCATGTGATTTTGTTCGACGATTTTGTCCGGAGGATGCCGGAGGTGTACCGCGGAACGCTCGAGTTTTTGGAGGTGGACAGCGGTTTCGAAGCGGAGTTAGATGTGGAGTCGGCGGCGAAAAAAATTCAGACGCAGGCGCTGCTGCATTTGCGGCATGTCCATCCTGATATCCGGGAGATGTTGAAGGCGGGGATGCGCAAGCTCGATTCCGTCGCGCCGCCGCGGACGCCCCTTCCGGCGGAAGTGGAAGAGCGGCTGCGCAAGCGATTCAGAGAAGGTCTTTGCTGTCTGGAGGAAC
>JAHELQ010000782.1 GCA_024644125.1 Candidatus Aminicenantota bacterium
TTTCGGTATTGTTGTGTGCCAACATCACGTTGAACACGGGTGATTGGCTCATATCCCGCTGTAATTCCAACTCCTCCACCATCAAGTCAAATGGATAGTCCTGATACTTGTAACAATCCAGAGCTTCCTGTTTCACCGCCTCCAACAAATCCCGAAAGCTCGCATTGGGATCCAACCGCAGTCGATACACCAATGTGTTGACAAAGAAGCCCACAATGGGATGGAGCGCCGGGTGTTTGCGGGCGGCGATGGGGGATCCCAACAAAATATCCTCTTGCCCGCTGTATCGGGCCAGCAGCACGGACACCAATGTCAAGAGGCCCATGAACAATGTAGCCTCCCTCTCCCGGCACTCCGCCACCAACGAATCGCGCACGCCCTTCCAGATGGAGAACACCACACGTCCGCCATTGAAGGTTTGCACACTCCGCCGCGGCCGGTCCACCGGCAACACCACGCCATTGGGTTTGTCCGCGAATTTGTCCAGCCAATAGTCCCGGCAATGGGCGAACACACCGCCGTGGACCAATTGGTTGTGCCAATAGGTGTAGTCTTTGTATTGCAGGGTCAAGGGGGCCGATATCCAGGATTGGCCGAACCGCAGATCATTGTAGATATGGCCCAATTCCCGTAAAACGATTCCCTGGGACCAGCCGTCGGATACGATATGATGCACATTGGACACAACGATAAAACGGGCGTCCTCCATGCGGATAACGGTGAAACGAAATAAAGGGGCGCGAGCCAGGTCGAACGCCGTGTTGGTGTTTTCCAAATACAAAACATGCGCCCGCTCCTCCGCCTCCGCTTCCGGGAGAGCGGACAGGTCGTGTACATCCACCGGCGGCTCTAACGAGTCATGAATCCGCTGCCGCGGTTTTCCCCGCACCAACTCAAGGGACGTGCGCAAGCTCTCGTGCCGCTCCATCAACCGCTCCACAGCCATTGTGAAGACGATTGGGTCAAAGGGGCCGGACAATGTCACAGCCCCGGGAATATTGTAGGCCGCCGAATCCTCATCGAATTGACACAAAATCCACAAGCGGCGTTGAGCGTAAGAAATATCATAATAATCCAGTTTTTCCCGCGGTTCAATCTCCAACGCCGTCAATACGTCCCCTCCAGACAGTGACGGAGCCAATTGGCTCACTGTCGGACGGGCGAACACATCGGCGATTTCCAGATTGGCTTTCAACTCTTTGAACACAGCGCTGACAAACGCCGTGACAGTCAGGGAATTGGCCCCCAACTCAAACACGTTGGTATCGACTCCCAACCCGTCCAGGTCCACTTTCAACAATCGCGCCCATATCCGGCACAACGCCCGCTCTAGATCGTTGGACGGCGGTTTTATCGCTCCCGCCCCCCGTGCCCGCGGCAACGGCAATCCCTTGCGGTCGATCTTTCCGTTGGGAGTCAGGGGGATGCTGTCGACCGGGATAATATAAGCGGGAACCATGTAATCTGGAAGATACTCCAGCAAGGCGGACCGGACCGCTCCCTCGTCCAATGGACCGGAAACCGTCACATAGGCGCACAAACACCGCTCAGTCGCCCCCGGGCCGGCGGCGGTCTCGATATCCCTGTCAATCACCACCACCCGTGTAATGGCGTCATTCTCTAATAACCGGTTCTCGATCTCCCCCAACTCGATCCGGTAGCCCCGGATCTTCACTTGCTGGTCGATCCGTCCGGCGAACTGAATGGAACCATCCGGCAGCCAGTGGCCCAAATCGCCGGTCAAATACATGCGCCCCCCTGGTTGGAACGGATCCGCCACAAACCGCTCCGCCGTCAATAGCGGACGGTTCAAATAGCCGGGCGACACTCCGCCGCCGCCAATGCAAATTTCCCCCACCACTCCGATGGGCAGCACATTCCAGTTCTTGTCCAGAATATAGAGGGCACTATTGGCCACCGGAAGCCCAATGGGAATGTCCGCAGCCTGGTGAATGGACGCCGCCTCCCGGCAGGGCAAACGATGGGTGGTAGCGATAATGGAGGTCTCAGTGGGGCCATAGCCGTTAAAAATAGTGCAATCTTCAGATAAACACGGCAAAATCCCGCGTACCA
>JAHELQ010000783.1 GCA_024644125.1 Candidatus Aminicenantota bacterium
CGTCCATGCCCACGAAGTGGGAGTGTTGATGGTCAAGTCGGTGAATTGTACGGTGCCGGTAGCCATCACGGTGGTCTGGTTGGCGCTGAAATCGGCGACTGGCGGAACGCCGCCTTCGACCGGTACATTCGCCACATACGGTTTGAAGTTGTGTTTCGAAATGGTTAGAATGGCGTTGGGCTCGTTTCCGGACAACGCCATGAAAGTCAAGGTACCGGTACCGTCGCCGGCCAACGTCGCCTTGGCCTTGATAGAGTTTTCATACACCAACGTCGCGATACCATTCGGACAATTGGAACTGGTGATGCTCAACGACGTGGCGCCAGGCATGATGGAGGCGTCGTGCGAAGCGGTAGTGACGGTAGGCTGGGCAGTATAGATCTGCATCGCCGGATCGCCGTACCAGTGGAACAATTCCCATGTGGTCTGATGCAGGCCCCATAGATATTCCATAGCTACCTTTCCAAAGTTCAACAGATCGCCCATGGTATAGATGGGGTCATGCGCAGGGATGGGATTTCCCAAACCGCCGGAACCATACTGCGGATCGATTCCCGGCGTCGGCCAGATGCCGTCGATCAAACCAGGGGAGAACCCATCATTGGGACCGCTATAACTCAAGTTAGTGGCGCCCACAATACCGACACATCCGCCGCCGTTCCTGCGCAGGAATTTTTCGGTAAAACATTCGGTACCGCTGGTGAACTGACCGGTCAAACAATTGATGCTGAGTACGACCGGCAACAATTCGCCGTTGGTCAATTGGCCGATATTGGAAGTCGTGTAATACGGATCGCCCCAAAGAGTGACATCGCCGTGGTCGCGGTGATATACCAGGAAACGTCCGGCCTCGATATAGTTTGTGATATCGGCGGAATCTCCATCCCAGGGGAATCCGGGCTTTCTCAATTCAGCGGGCACCGGAGTTCCCGACGGAGAGTAATAACCGTCGTTGTAGTACAGAGGATCGACGCTGCTACCGGTCACATAGACACGGTTGACACCGTAGCCCTGTACCATCAAATAATTACGGATATCTTCCGATGTATGGGAGAAACGGCGGTCCGCATAACTGTTCAGGTCGTCGTCCTGATAATACGCGCATCCCAGGATATTGGAGTAAAAACTCGCCAGAGTCGGAGGGTTTTTTTCATAATTGATGATCTTATCGACGATAATCTGCGCGTCGGTCTGGGAACTAGGGGTGATACGGCCATATGCCATTTCGGGCTTGTAACCGCTGCCTTCCATTTCGGCATAATACAAATCGGTATAACGGGAACCGGTATACTCGGACGGCACATCGCCATGGTCGCCAAAAATCAGGAAGTACTGCGGTTTCGGCGTCCAACTGTCATAACGGGTCTGCAATTCGCTTTTCACCTGCGTGGTGGTCCAGGAAGATTGGGATATGATTTCCACAGTGTATCCCAACTGACGTTTCCAGGTAGCCAGGGCCTCGGCTGCAGCCAGGTAATTGGAATGTACAATCATGATGTAATCTTTCGGGGTTTCGCCCGCTTCCAATTGAGCTATGGATTCGGTGGCGGCGAGACTTCCTCCGTCGGGAACGGAATCACGGTTCAAAACGACATTCTTTACCATCTGGTTGGCATGTCTTGAATTGGAAACATATCGTCCGAAAGTTGAATCTCCGCCTTCGAATTTCACTTTGAACTTGATGTTAGTGTAAATCCTGACTTTTCCAGTAACAGGATTGAATTGCACGGGGCGCACCTGGACAACCGCGACATTTACTCCCATATATCCGTCACAATTGGCAATCTTTACCAATTCCTCGGGATAGAACGCATCGGTTTCATAAACTTCGCGATTGATTTCAAACTTCGGCGACGGACATCCGACACAATCCGAAGCCAGTTCCAGAGAGGGATGAATGTTAAATACTCCTTCCTCTTCCTGGTAGTCGGATGTCAACATCTGAATGACCGGCGTGGCACCGAACGGAACGGCGATATGCAGATTCCTGGCGGCACCCGAGGAGAACCGACTTCCTCTAAATGGCTAAACCCGTAAATAAAGGGAACCTGATACTCGGCGCCATTGGAAAT
>JAHELQ010000008.1 GCA_024644125.1 Candidatus Aminicenantota bacterium
CGGCTGCGGCTGGAAGGCGGCGCTCTTGAATTGAATTTTCCCCATATTTCCCACCAGGGTGGCGGGGTGAGGATTCACGGCTTCTCCGCAATGGAGTTCGACTTCGAGGAAATTGTTATCTTTATCGGAAATTAGAAATGCGCCGGGCCGTTTTGAGCCGTGATTTTCAGTTGTGTCGGTTTCTGCTTGCCAATTGGGTGTAACAACCGGTTTTTCATTATAGCAGAGGTTGACGCCGCTATTGATAGTGATGCTCGCGATTTCGACAGGCATGAGTTGGATTTATTCATTCAGCTCTAGAAACTTGTTTTTGCATTCCTCGGAGCAGAAAAAGAAGATCTCTCTTTTGTAAAGTAGAGTGACCGCCTGGCTTTCCGGCAAATATGTGCCGCATATAGGATCTTTTTGCATTTCTTCCAGCTTTCCGTGTTCTTCGGGGACACGGTTTTTCTGGCTCCGGCGCCGGAAATTTTGAAACAAATTCAATCGTTCGCCCTTGAGCATCACCTTGTAGAGGATGTATACCAGGAAAACGGCAGCCGCCATTCTCAGGAAAAGAAATAATAATTTCATGCGTACCCGCTTATATTCAAACTTTCCCTTTTACGAAGTAGACAATCAGAAGCCCGGTCACGAGAGTGGCGAAGCCGATGACGCGTAACGTGGCGATGTCGGTTTTTTCAATTTGCTGGTAAAAACTTTTGAGTTTCTGCGGAAACAGGAAATAGGGAAGTCCTTCCAACACCAGCACTGCTCCGAGTATCAATAATAGAAGATAGGTGTTCATGTCATAGATCTCTCCGCGGCAATCGAGATGCCGCGGAGAGGCCGAATACTCCTGTGTCCCAGGGCATTTATCCTTTCATAGATCCGAGTATTTCTAAAGAGATTACGTGTCTCTGGATTTCGTTGGTTCCTTCGTAGATCTGTAAGAGCTTCGCGTCTCTCATCATTTTTTCTACCGGATATTCTTTCATGTAACCATAACCGCCCAGCAACTGGACAGCTTCCACCGTGACTTTCATTGCCACGTCGGTGGCAAGGATTTTGGCCATTGCGGATTCTTTGGAGGCTTTGAGTTTATTGTCCAGCATCCATGCGGAACGGTACACCATCATCCGGGCCGCGTCGATTTCAGTGATCATGTCAGCCAATTTAAAGGCGTTGTGTTGGAAGTGGGCGATGGGTTTGCCAAACTGGATTCTCTGCTGGGAATAGTGCAACGCTTCCTCGTATGCTGCCTGAGCAACACCGATTCCACCGGCTCCCACTGCGGGACGCGCGTGGTCCAGTGTTTTCATGGCGATAATGAATCCGAAGCCTTCCCGTCTCAGAAGGTTTTTGGCCGGGATTTTCACGTCGTCGAAATAGATTTCGGCGGTGTTTGAGGCTCTGTGGCCCATTTTATTCTCGTGTTTGCCGACAGTCACTCCGGGAGTATCCATCGGTACGATAAAGGCGGACAGTCCGCGGGCGCCTCTGTCTTTATCCGTCATAGCGAAAATGACTCCGACTTTCGACACACCAGCGTTGGTGATGAAGGTTTTGGAGCCGTTTATGATGTAATGATCGCCATCTTTCACGGCGGTCGTTTTGATTGCCGCGTTATCCGAACCCGCTTCCCGCTCGGTGAGCCCGAAGCAAGCAAAGGACATTTCTTTTGTCAGGGGTTCCAGGTATTCTTTTTTTTGTTCGTCGGTACCGAACAACACGATGGGAGTGGTGGCCAATGTGTTGGCCATTATGGAGGTGAACATGCCGGCACAGCCCCAGGCCAGTTCTTCGCATACCACCGCATTTTGCAAATTGGAAAATCCAGTTCCGCCGTATTCCATCGGGATGCCGGAGGTCAGATAGCCGATTTCGAATGCTTTCTGCATGACCGGGAAGGGGAATTCGTTCTCTTCGTCGTATTTCGCTGCAACAGGGCGCATTTCATTTTTGGCAAAATGCCGTGTCAGGTCTTTTAGTTCTTGTAATTCCTCGCCTAAAGAAAAATCCATATATTCTCTCCTAAATTATTATGTTTTAATTGTTTTTATATAGTTTAAAATTTCCTGGGCGCTCTGAAATCGGTCTTCCCGCTTCTTGGCCATACATTTCTCTACAATGGCCACCAATAGTTTGGGGGTGTCGGGCCTGATTTTGGTCAGAGGTGGGACAGGCTCGAATAGGTGCTGGTAAAAGACGTTTTCCCCTTTGAATGGGACGCGTCCGCATGTCAGATGATACAATGTGGCTCCCATCGAGTAGATGTCGGTCCGGTGATCCGTCTGGATCCCCTGGATTTGTTCGGGGGACATATAATAAGGAGTACCCGTGATGACGCCAGCTTCGCTTTCGTTTACTTCTCCCCTGATGACCGCCAGTCCGAAATCCATGATCTTGATCTCTTTGGTGCGGGTGATCATAATGTTATGGGGTTTTATATCCCTGTGAATAATTCCTTTTCTATGTGAATAATCCAATGCTTTCAAAATTTTGATGGCGATGAACAGGATCTGGGGAATGGTGAACAACCTCTGCTTGCGAATGAGGGTCATGAAGTTTTCCCCTTCGATGAATTCCATCGAGATGAAGTGATCGTCGTTGATCTGGCCGACGTCGTAGACAGTGACGATGTTGGCGTGAGAGAGGGAAGCGGTCGATCTCGCTTCGGTGTAGAACCGCTCGAGATTCCGTTTGTCTTTGATCAAACCGGCGTTCAGGATTTTCAAGGCGACTATTCTCTTGAGCACGGTATCTTCAGCTTTGTACACGACACCCATACCGCCTTCGCCGACTTTTTCCAGTATTTTGTAGCGTTGGGAGGAGTTTTCAGATACCAGTTCCATTTCTTTGTATTTCTGGATCAGGTCTTCCACCTCTTTGATCTTGTCGTGGATATCTCTGAAGGAATAATCTTCTGTCAACACAGCCTGGTAAATTTCGAACGATTTTTTGAAGTGGCCGGCGTTTTCGTAGGCCTGGCCCAGGAGATAGAACCATTCGATATTGCGTTTGTTGATGGCTTTGTTTACCAGTAATTTACCGATCTTCTCGATGACCAGTTGCGGTTTACGGTTTTTCAGGAATAGGTTGGCCATCTGGGTGACGGCAATTTCGAAATTCTCGCTGGTGGGTTTGACTCTCTGGAAATTCGCCAGCGCTTTCCGTTCATCGGCGGATCTCAAGAATGCAAGGCCGGCGTTGTAGTGTTCCTCGGCTTTTTCGTATAGTTCGCCCGCTTTTTGAAATTTCTGGTATTTCAAGGCGATGTCCGCTGCCTGGGTCCACTGTTGCCCCAATTCATACATCTTACCGGCTTCTTCCTCGTTGCCGGCTCTCATGTAATTTTCTGCCGCAGGCAGGTAATTCTGGTTCATAAAATAGCAATAAGCGGCCTTCTCATACACCCGGTCCCATTCGAACAATTCTGCGGCCCTGGTATAGTCTTCGCCTTTAAGATACCACTCGGCGGCGTCCCTCGTGTTTCCTCTGGCGAATGTATCTTCGCCTCTCAATTGGCAGGCGATTTTGAAGTTCCCGATTTTTTCGTACATTTCAGCGGCCTTGACCGGGAGTTGGGCTTTTTCGAACAGTTTTGCGGCGATGTCGAATTGCTCCATCTTGACTGCCAATTCCGCCGCCCGTTCAAACTTGTTGTTTTTCAACAACAAGTTGTAGGCCCTTTTTTCCTCGCCAACCTTGATGTATAAATCGACGGCTTTGAAGAGATCCTGGTCCAATTGATGGGAGTTTTGATAGCCCACCGACGCGTCTGTGTTGGTAAGGAACCATTTCTCGAAGTTCTGGGCGGCTTTTTTGATGTTTCCGGCTTTTTCGTAGATATAAGCCGCTTTCTTATAAAATCCCTTGCGCTCGTAGATCTGGGCAGCCCGCTCGTACCGTTCGTAGTTGTAATAGATCTCCGCGGCTTCCTGGAACCGGTTGTTGTCTTCCAGTATGGCGCATGCGGCTTCGATGTTTTTTCGTTTCAGGTAGAGCTTGATGATGCCGTCCATGTTGCCGCTTTGCTTGTACACCTCGATGGCCATTGTCTCTTTGCCCAGCCGTTCGTATAGTTCGCCCAATTCGTTGAATTCTTTGCCGTCTTCGTAGGCTTTGATAGCCCGGCGGTAGTCGCCGATGTCCTCGAATATTTTGCCGGCTTTGATAAACAATCCTTGCTTCAGCGCTTTTTTTGCCAATTTGATCAGGTAAGATTTTTTGAAAAAGATTGAATAAAAGGCGTCGAAAATGGACTTGTCCTGGATATCAAGGATTTGTGCGACCTTGAGTAATTCGTAGATAATTTTTAGGATTATAAGAATGATGGCAATTATAATAGCTAATTTTGCCAGTGAATTATGATTGATAAAGTCTAATACGTCCTTCATATTCGCATTTTATATATTTAAGTAAAAAAGTATACCAAACCTATCTAAAAAAATCAATTTTAATTGACAAATAATACCTAAAACTATATAATTTTTTATATGTCTGGCGCAAGAGGAAAACACTGTGTTATCGGGTGTATGAGTCTTCGTTTTTCCCAAAGGGTTCAAATTGTGCTTCTGGAAGCTGAGCTCGCCGATTTTGGATGTTGCGGTTCATAAGGTTGGACATGACATGGAAATTCAATTCGATCGTCTAAAAAAAGTTAATTTTTTTCTTTCTTTTTTTTTCCCTGACTTAGAAGTGAAACGGGAACTTAGCCGTAAAAATGCGGAAATATTTGTTTACTATTTCAGTTTTATCCTCGATACCCTTGTAAAGGCTGAAAATCTCCATAAAAAAAGACATTTGGAATTGCCGGAAGGGCGGGATTTTTTTTCCCCGCAGTTTACGGAGTTAATGGAAAACGCGGCTCTCTATTTCGGCAAATTCGATACTTCTATCTTCAGGTTCTCCCGTACCGAGCGGCAGACCTTTATTTTTATTGTCGAGAACATTATCGATTATTTCAAAAATATCGAATGCCAGAATGAAGGCGACGATAAAAAAGATCTGTACGCGGATTACAAGTTCTGGATGGAAAATTTTTTCGCTCTATTCGATCAAAAAATCAACGGAGATATCGAGGTCGAAACCGAGGACGGAAGCCGGGCGGGGGAGGTCTTTTTTGTGAGTGCGGCGGGCCGGTTGAAATTGTCTCCGTTTGCCATTTATCGGAACGATCGGTTCTTTTTTTTGATGGACATCAACGATTCTTCTTTAATCTATAAAGAGGTGCAATCGGGAAAAGAGTTGTTCGTGAAGGAGCCGCGCCATGATGTGGAGGCGTTCAGTTTTCTGGTTTCGAACTTTGATTTCGAAAACGCCTTGAAGGTATGCCAGAGGGTAAACTGCGACGGTTTTCTCCTGGCCAACCAGTTGGACAGGATCGACAGCGCTTACCATTATTATAAATTGAACCGCTACGAGGATAGTTACAAGACTCTGGCGGGCATTCCCTACGAGAGTCTGAATCAACCGCTTTTGTTTCTACTCCAGGTGAAAAATCTGGTGGAGCTGAAACGGATACCCGATTTGAAGCGGATACTCCAGAAGTTTATTTTGTTGTTCCCGCATTATTCCGAGCCATATGAAATTATGGGCGATCTGTATGCCAGGGAAGAAAATTTCGAGATGGCCCTCTCTTTTTATGAAAAGTACCAAAACCTCAATCAGAGCCGGCAAGTTAGTGAAAAAGTGAAAAAAATCAAGCAGATCACCGTCCGGAATAAAAACAAGAGCGATTCCGATGCCAATGGCGATTATTATGATTTGTTGCCGGTCATTTCCCCTGGAGAATGCGATATCGTTGGGCGGGAAAAGGAATTGCGCCAAATAACCGAGGTGCTGATTTCGGAATCCCGGCGCAATGTCATATTGGTGGGTGAGAGCGGCGTCGGTAAAACCGCGCTTCTCAAGGCGTTGGCATGGGAATTTCAGCAAGGCGATGTGCCGGAGAGACTTGAGAAAAAATGGCTCAAGGAAATTAATTTCGTCTCTCTTCTCACCGGTTCCAAATACCGGGGGCAATTCGAAGAGAAGGTCTTGAAGCTTTTCAACGATTTTAAATCCCAAAACGCCATTCTGGTTTTGGAAGATGTCCACCTTATGATGGTGCCGTCCGCCGCCCGCGGTACCACAATGGATTTGGTCAACATCCTGAAACAGTTTTTGCGGGATCAATCGATTCAGGTGATTGCCACCACCACATACGAGGAATTTAAAAATACTCTTGAGAAAGACAACTCGATGATGGGGTTCTTCCAGAAAATCACACTGGGCGAAATGCAGTCCCACCAGGTCAAAATCATCTTGAAAAATCTCGCAAAAAAAGCCCTTGCCAAAGACAATCTTCTGGTTCCCGATCCCATAATAGATGATATTCTATATGCGGCCAGGCGGGATATCCGGGATAAAAAATTTCCTGATTCAGCAGTCATGGTATTCGAACGTTGTATCGCCAAAGTCAAATTAAAACAGCATAACGGTTACCCTGATCATGGGGAGGTGGAAGCGGGTGATGTGGCGGAGGTTCTGTCGGATATCCTGAATTTACCAGAATCCAATTTGCCGTTCTCCCTTAAAGGAAGACTCGCCAATTTAAAAGATTATCTGGGCGGGGACATCATCGGGCAGGACGAAGCTCTGGAACGAATTGTCGCCAATGTGACCACTTCGAAACTCAATTTTGACGTGAAACAGAACCGGCCGGACGGCGTTTTTTTGTTTGTGGGGCCCACCGGCGTCGGCAAGACGGAGACCGCCATCGCTCTGGCAAAAGCGTTGTATGGATCCGAAGATTACCTGGTGCGCGTCGATATGTCTGAATACATGGAAAAATTCACCTATTCGAGATTCGTAGGCGCCGCTCCCGGTTATGTTGGATATCACGATACCAACCAGTTGACCGATAAAATTCGGCAGAATCCTTTTTGCGTGATTCTTCTAGATGAAATTGAAAAAGCCGATTCCCAACTATTGAATATATTTCTCCAGGTGTTCGACGCCGGACGGTTGACCGACGCCCGCGGCAATGTAGTGGATTTTTCTCATACCACCATCGTCATGACCTCCAATATCGGGACCTCCCTGTTTTCCCGTTCCCAGTTGGGATTTGGAAATCAGGAGATAGGAGGAGATGTGTCTCGCGGTTCTTTATTAAAAACTCTGAAAAGATTCTTTTCTCCCGAATTTCTGAACCGCATCGACGAGATTGTCTGGTTTAAGAGTCTGGATCGTTTTCATATAAGACGTATTATAGAGTTACAATTGCGGGAAGTCCGAAGCCGTCTCGCGGGACAGGGTAAAGAGTTGGACATTGCCTGCGGGGTTGTGGACTTTATCATCGCTGAGGGGTATTCTTCTGAATATGGAGCCCGGAACATTTCCAGGGCGTTGAAGCGGATCCTCCTGGAAAAAATCTCCGGCAAGTCTCTGGAAAGCAATTGGGATGACGCGCGGTGCATTGCCTGTTATATGAAAGACAACCGGGTGGAGGTCGAGCTTCTATTCGATTCGGCGTTCCCGGTTGGGAAAAAGAGTGAATTGAATTATCAATACAAATACAAATAGGAATTGAATAGACATGAAAAAGATACTTGTGATAGATGATGAAAAAAACATCCAGGTCTCGTTGGCCTCTATATTGGAAGATGAAGGTTATAAAGTTTTTATCGGATCCTCCGGCGAGGAGGCGCTCGACAAATTTAAAAATATCAGGCCCGACGCTATATTCCTTGATATCTGGCTGCCGGGAATCGACGGTCTGGAGACGATGAAGCAAATACTGGAAATCGATCCCTTCCAGATAGTCATCATGATTTCCGGTCACGGTAACATTTCGACTGCGGTCCGGGCGGTGAAGGAGGGAGCTTACGATTTTCTGGAAAAACCCTTGAGCCTGGACAAAGTGATATTTGTTTTACAGCGGGGTTTGGAGTACCGGAAAGTTCTGGAGGAAAACAAGAAGCTAAAATCCCTGTTGTATGCCCGGAACGGCTTGATGGACTCGGAGAGGCGGCCGGTCAAGAGAGAGTTATCGAAGAGTATTCAATTCGAAGCCGGCGGCGCCAACGCCACACGGAAACAAAAGACCGTGAAATCCAGCAATATTTTCTACGGTATCGGCCTTCATTCTGGGGTTAAAACCGGAATGGTGATCAAGCCCATGCCCATTGGAAGTGGAATCCGCTTCGAGAATATCTCGGAAGACGGCTACATTCCCGCCCGCATCGAATATCTTGATACCACCAGTTATGCCACCTCAATCAAAAAAGACGGACTGGAGGCGAAAACCATCGAACATTTCATGGCCACACTCCATGCTTTCGGTATCACCAATCTATCGGTCAAGATCAACAACGAAGTGCCCATCGGCGACGGTTCCGCCAGCGATTTTTGTGAATTCATCAGAGCCAGCGGAGTGGTGGAGCAGGAGGAATTCATCCCCGAAATCATCATCGAAGAGACAATGCTCCTTGGGGATGAAAGTGAGAACGGGAAATACATCAAGATCGAACCTTACGATGGTTTCGCCATCAAATACACGACAATTTACCCGGAACCTATCGGCAAGGAAACATACGAATTCGTGCTGGCCTCAGCGGAGGATTTCGAGCGGGACATAGCCCCCGCCAGGACCTATGGATTTGTTCACGAGATAAACAAGCTGGCGGAAATGGGGCTGGCCGAAGGTGGGCGGATGAACAATTTCATTCTTATCGACCGGGACAAAGGCCAGGTTATCAATACGGAGTTACGATTCAAAGAGGAATTGGCCCGTCACAAAATCCTGGACATCATGGGGGATTTTTATCTTCTGGGCCGCCCGATCCGCGGGAAAATTTCCGCGCAAAAGACAGGTCATTCGGAGAACGGTTTGATGGTCAATTATATCCGCGATAATTTGTTGAGCAAATAAGGATTGCCCGTGGTAAAAGGTGTCGGAGTCGATATTGTCGAGATCGCAAGAATTCAAAAAGTTTTAGGCGACAATTCCCGCTTCGCGGAACGTGTGTTTTCACCGCAAGAGATTGAATATTGTGAGACCAAAGCCCGTAAAGCCCAGCATTACGCGGCCCGGTTCGCGGCCAAGGAGGCCTTTTTCAAAGCTCTCGGCACCGGATGGCGGGATGGAATGGGGTGGCACGAAATCATCGTGGAGAACGATGAACTGGGAAAACCGAAAATCCGTCTCGCCGGGAGAACTCTCGAGATATTCGAGGCCCGCGGTTTGCAATTTATTCACCTTTCCATTTCCCATGAAAAAATTCACGCCGTCGCCATGGTTGTATTGGAATGACGGTTGAATGATCGGCCGCTTTTGTGTTTGCATTATAAGCGTTAATAGTATACAATTAGCCATAATATAATAATTTATGAACGAAGTAGGTTATTTGAATTTTATAACTGTTTTCGAGGTGTAGGTATGAGACACTTTCAGATAAGATCGAAAATCCTGAACCAGGTGGCGGTTTTTTATCCCAAAGGGCATCTGGATGCTCACAATGTGGACCGCTTCGAGCAGGAGATTTTGAAAATCATTAAAAATAAAATCTATAAAATTGTAATAAATTGTCAGGACCTTAATTATATTAGTTCTGCGGGAATGGGAATCATCATGGGGTATCTGGATGAAATCCGGGAAAACCATGGGGATATCAAGTTATGCTGTGTGAACGAGCGGGTATACGAAATTTTTGACCTGGTTGGCTTTACTGATATATATGATTTTTTAGACGGCGAGGAATCCGCGGTAAGCACATTCGAACATGTTTAACCAAAAACCGGATTTAGCGATCTCGATTCCTTCCAAAACTCAATTATTGAAGATGGTGGTGGAGTTGACCAAACATTTCGTCACTCTTCATCAATTCAATCCCTCGTGCACCCAACAAATTGCCCTGGCGGTGGATGAAGCCATCACCAATGTTATCGAGCATTCTTATGTGTATAAAAAAGACGAGGAGATCCGCCTGGAATATTATATCAGCACGGAAGGAGTGAAGATAAAGATTGTGTTTTCCGGTATCCCTCCTGAATTCGTTGACGAAAAGTTCGATCTCGATGCGATGATCAAAGAAAAAAGGAAAGGCGGATTGGGGGTAAAGTTGATCAAGAAGATCATGGATTCGGTGGAATACCGGACTGAGAACGGACTCAATATCTGTGAAATGGTGAAATGGAAGAAAAAAGTCTGAGTAGTCTGAAACGGGAATTGAAGCTGAAGCGGTTTCAATTCAACGCCATCTACGAATTCTCTTCCACGCTATATTCGGCATTCGATATCGAAAATATTGTACGAATTTTTTTTTCCACCTTGATGGGGCAACTCGGAGTATCCAGGACATTATTTTTGGAAACCGAGCATCAGCTCCTCGAGCATAAAGGATTTAAAGTTTCCGAAGAGGAAGGAAATTTTTTGCGGGCCTCGTTGCCCCAATTGGTTCACGATGAATTGTATCTCCGGGTAGAAGAACTGCCGGATTCCCTTCTCGATTTGAAGGAATTTTTGCTATCCAAAAAACTCCGGTACCTGGTGAATATTTCCGAGGGCGACAAAAGAGTGTTTTTGGGAATGGGGTTAAAGTTCAATAAAATTGAACTGAAAACCGAAGACCTGGAGTTTTCTTTTTTCATTTCCCGGTTCGCGTTGATTGCGATCGATAACGCGTTTATGTTGAATCGCGTCATCGAAACCAAGCGAATCGAACACGAGATCGAGATTGCCAGTGATATTCAATTGTCCTTGCTGCCGCAGGCAGTCCCGGAATTGGAGAACTTCGAACTTGCCGTCATATATAAGCCCATAAATGAAGTAGGGGGCGATTATTACGATATCCTGCGGGCGCGAAACGGGCGGTTGCCGGTCTTGATCGCCGATGTGGAGGGTAAAGGATTACCCGCGGCTCTGCTGGCGGCATCGTCCCAGGCGATTTTGCATTCCTTGAACGAGCTCTATTTTTTTGAACCGGCGAAATTTATCGGCAAGGCGAATTCGTTGATTTGCGATTTTACCAAAGGTACGCGGTTTATCACGTTATTCTGGATGTTGGTGGATGACCTTAAAAAATCGGTGACCTATGTGAATGCCGGCCACGAGGAACCATTATTGATTTCCGGGGAAGAAGTGAGGAAATTGTCGTCCGGAGGCTTCCTGACCGGTTTTTTGGGTTCCGCCGTTTATAGCGAAGAAACCATCGAAATGAAAAAGGGTGATATGATTGTGGCGTTTACCGACGGAGTGCCCGAAGTGGAGAACCCTGAAGGAGATGAGTTCGGAAAAGAGGCGCTGATAGATTTCTTCAAATTGAACAAGACGCTTCCGGCAAAAAAAATGGCTGACAATTTATTCAAAACAATGGAGGATTTCAGCGCAGGCACCCGGTTTCGTGATGATTACACGCTCCTGGTACTGAAGGCGAAGTAACTTTTTAATTTGGCGTTATCAGGTGGTTTTTCATTCAAGGATCTTTTAAACTTGACAACGCCTCAATTTTTTTATATATTGTAACTTATTTTCAAATTGTGATACGAAATCGTTCCTCTGGGGCGGTTTTGGAATTGAGAGGAGTAGCAGTGAAAAGAACATTTCAACCTAATAATTTAAAAAGAAAGAAAACACATGGATTTAGGAGCAGAATGGCTACTACCGGAGGGAGAGCCGTACTGAGCAGCCGGAGAAGAAAAGGAAGGAAACGGTTAACCGTTTGACGGTCCTCTCCATGCAATTTAAATTTTATTCGTACCAGAGAATTAACAGGTCAGAAGAGTTTAAGTATATGCTGCGGAAAGCCAGGCGTATAAGGAATGATTTTTTTTTTATATTATTCCAGGAATAAATATCCTTATCACCGGTTCGCAATATCGATAAATAGAAAGGTTGGCAATTCCGTTCAACGCAATTTTATTAAGCGACAAATGAAAGAATTGTTTCGACTCAACCAGGGATTGATGGTTACTAAATACGATTTGTGGATTGTTATGAAAAAGCGCTTTGGTCGTGAGCATAGAGAAAGTATTGAACAGATGTTTATGGATGCGTTAGTAAAAATAGAAAATAAATGCTGAAAAAACCGTTTTTATTAATGCTTAAATTGTATAAGAAGTTTATATCCCCCTTTCTAGGGAACCATTGCAGGTTCTATCCCACTTGTTCTTGTTACGCTTATGAGGCTATCGAAAAGTTCGGGGTTTTGAGGGGAATTTTTCTCGGGACGATCAGGCTGTTGAAGTGCCATCCCTTTCATCCGGGAGGGGTGGATCCGGTCCCCGGGAAGTTCGAGGTGAGGTTAGGATGGAAACGAAAAATCTAATATTGGCGATTGCCCTTTCGATTATTGTCATTACTGTATATCAGTATTTTTTTATGCCGAAGCCGGTGGATTTACCACAGCCGCAGGCTACGGAAACAGTGGATGTCGGATCTTCCGAGGTAGATAAACCTGCCGCCGCCGATCAAGCGAAGGTTGAAGAAAAACGTGACATCGCGGATATTCTTGCCGATAACAAAGAACCTTCTGTGGAGACGCAAATCCCTGAGGTCGAGATGCCCGGAGAAAATATCGGGGACGCCGAGGACCGGGAAATAAAAGTTGAAACCGATTTGTTCATCGCGACCTTCGCCAATCGCGGAGCCGGTTTAAAATCCTTTGTTTTGAAAAAATACCTTGATGATAAGCGCGAACCTCTTGATCTGGTTAGCCGGCAAGTGGAAAAATTTGGTTATTATCCCTTTTATTTTTCTCCTTTCGAGGGGGAGCCGCTGTATAAAGATTTGAACAACGCCCGTTTTAAATATGAAGGGGAAGCGGAAACCGTTAATGTTTCCGCCGGTAACAAAACCGAAGTGTTGTTCAAGTATGCCGACAAAGGGAGCGATATCTCCGTATTCAAGAAATTTGTGATTTCTGGCGACAGTTATGTGTTCGACGTAGAGTACCAGGTAGTGAAAGCGGGCAAAATCTTGAGCGTGCCTATTATATTTGGTCCCGATCTGGAAAACAATATCAGTAGCGACCGGGCGATGCAGGCTGGGTTGAAGATCGGCGCTTATACCGGAGATAAAATAGAAGATGTCGAATTTCGTAAGCAGAAGACCCAGCTCACCAAGGATCCGAAAATCAGTTTTGCCCAGGGCGGCATGAGCGGTTTTTACCATTGGGCGGCTTACGAGACTACATATTTCGCCTCTATTTTCAGACTTGATCCGAAAAACTCCAGTATCAAATATTATGTCATCAAAGAAAAGGAATCCAAAGAAATAACGAATCTGTATTCATACATGATCCTTTCTAATCCTGGCGCGGTATTTATGGGCCCCAAGGACGAGGGGATTCTGGATGGAGTCGATAATATTTTCCCGGATGTCAACTCTGTGGTGGAATACGGATGGTTCGGTACCATCGCTAAAATAATGTTGAAGGGAATCAAATTTGTCCATTCATTTCTTCCCAACTGGGGCTGGGCCATCGTTCTTTTCACTCTTTTCCTCAAAATTTTATTGTTTCCGTTAACCTATTCATCGAGTGTATCGATGGCGCGGATGCAGACATTGCAACCGAAACTGAAGGCCATCAAGAAAAAATACAGAAACCAAAAAGATCCGGAACAGCGGCGTGCGATGAACGCCGAGATGATGGAGCTCTACAAAACCGAAAAAATCAATCCGATGGGCGGATGCCTGCCTATGCTATTGCAATTGCCTATTTTGTTCGGATTGTTCCGGTTGTTGGCGGTTTCGATCAGCGTTCGTCATGAACCCTGGATTTTGTGGATAAGCGATTTGTCGATCAAAGACCCGTATTATGTGCTTCCTGTCCTCATGGGTATCACTCAGATCATTGTTCAAAAAATGACGCCTTCCAGCGGCGATGCCACTCAGCAGAAGATGATGTACATTATGCCGATCGTTATCGTGATATTCGTGATCAATTTGCCCAGTGGTTTGACTTTGTATTGGTTCGTATCGAACCTCCTGCAGATAGGACAGCAACGAATCATAAACCAAAAAATATATATCAAGAAAAAGGCCGAAGACAAAGAACTTAAGGCTTTAAAAAGAAAAAAGGGGTCATTAAAGAGATGAGCGAAAAAAAGGAATTCTGTTCCTCTTCACTTAAAGAGGCGATCGCCCTTGCTGCGGGAGAGTTCAAAACCTCTGAAGATAATGTCAAATATGAGATTATTACAGGGAAAACCAAGTATTTTGGCTACAAGCAGAGGGAGATTTATATTCGCGCCTGGACATGCGACGGCACTAATGAGCAACAGTTGCATTCGTTCATTGCCAGAATGTTCAAAGGAATGGAATTGTCTATGGATTTTGAGGTCCATGACAGAAAGAATTATGTTTTGGTAAATTTTTGGGGGTCGGATTTTAAAATTTTACTGTATCATAACGGTAATCTGTTGAACGCGATCCAGTATCTTTTAAACCGCTTGTATTCTGATGAAGTCGGGAAAAAAATTTACTGCGAGTGCGAGAATTTCAGGAAAAACCGTGAACGTGAGCTGAGCGCCCTGGCACACCGCTACGCCAGAGAAGTGAAGCGGGATGGCCGTTCCATCGATTTAAAAGAATTGAATCCTTTTGAAAGGCGCATTATTCACATGACTATCAACAAATATTCCGATCTGGAGTCGAAAAGCGACGGCGATAGTTTCTTGAAGATCATTACCATTCGTAAAAAATGATTTAGTCCCCTTTTTGTGGGAGTATTGATGGAGTTTGATACCATTGCCGCCTTATCGACCCCGCCCGGTAGGGGAGGGATCGCTGTTATCCGGCTTTCCGGGAGCGATACCCTTTCGATCCTGACGCGGGTAACGGAAACATTACCAAAATATATTCGCTCCCGTAAAGCTTACCATTCATTTATCCATAAATCCGGAAAACGGATCGACGAGTGTCTCGTCACTTTTTTCAAAGGCCCCAAATCATATACCGGTGAAGATGTGGCGGAAATCTCGGTTCACTCAAGCCCTTTTATCATCGAATCGGTTTTAGAGCTGTTATTCCACAACGATGCCCGGCAAGCGTTGCCCGGCGAATTTACCTTCCGCGCTTTTAAGAATGGGAAGATGGATCTGATTCAGGCGGAGTCCGTCAATGAGTTGATTAATGCCAATTCCCGCTATCACGCCCTCATGAAATTCGATAATATCGAGGGGAAATTATCGGATCTCGTCACCAAACTACGGCGACACTTACTCGATCTGGGAGTCCGGGTGGAATCCATCATCGAATTCCAGGAGGATCAATATCTCGAACATATCGAGATATCAGACGAGATCAAGCGGGCGCAGGAGATTATCCGCCGGGTGGTGAGCCATGCCAAATTCAACGATGTGCTCGACAAGGGCTTCAATATTGTCATAGCCGGAAAGGTAAATGTCGGGAAATCGTCGTTGTTTAACCACCTGTTGATGGAGGAAAGATCGATTATCTCCGCCATCCCGGGCACCACCCGGGATTTTATCAAAGAAAAGATTTACATCGACGGCTTCCCCTTTGAGATTACCGATGTAGCAGGCATTAATAGCGATACCGACGATCATATCGAAACCATCGGTATTGCCCGTAGTTTTGATAAAATAGAAAAGAGCGATGCCATCATTTTTTTATTGGATGCATCAAGACCCCTGGAGGATTCCGATAACCGGATTTATGACGCCATCCGGAAAAAACCCAAATTGATATTAATCAATAAAATGGACGCCGCGCACCCGGAATATATTGTCGCGATGCGAACGTTTTTCGGTGAGCGCAACGAAGAGTGGTTCGAGATATCCCTTAAAGAAGACGTCAATACCGATGTGGTCACGTTCTTTTTGAAGAAGATGGTAAAAGAGCTAGAAAGCCAGATTGTGGATTTTTCGATTAACCAGAGGCAAAAACATCTCCTGGAGCAATTGGGGGAGTCTTTGGACCTGGTGAACAAGATGGTGGAAGCCGGGACCGCAGAGGTCGAGATTATAGCGGAGAATATTCGTACCAGTATGGCTATCATCGGTCAATTGACCGGGCAGATTTCTACAGATGATATTTTGCAGCGGATCTTCGCGACGTTTTGTGTGGGGAAATGAGAATCATTGTCGTCGGGGCCGGACACGCTGGAATCGAAGCGGCATATGCCGTTGCCCGGATGGGGCACGACGCCGTATTGGTCACCATTCACCTGGAAGCTATCGGGCAAATGTCGTGTAATCCCTCCATTGGAGGCATCGCCAAAGGGCATCTGGTTAAAGAGATCGATGCCATGGGCGGGATCATGGGGCGGGCCGCCGATGCCACGGGTATCCATTTTAGAATCCTGAACCGTAGCAAGGGTCCCGCTGTCCGCGCTACCCGTACTCAAAACGATAAAGTGTCGTACCGCAATTTTATGAAACATTTTCTTGAAAACCAGGAAAATATCTCTGTGTACCAGTCCATAACCAGCGCTATTATCATCGAGAACGGACGCGCAACTGGAGTTCGGTTGCTTGAAGGGGGAGAGCTGAAGGGAGACGCGGTTATTGTCACTGCCGGTACTTTTTTGGATGGAAAGATTTATATCGGCAACACCGTTTACTCCGCGGGCAGATCCAACGAGCCGGCATCGATTCAGTTAGCCCATCAAATCCGGCAGTTGGGATTTCAGGTGGTGCGTTTGAAAACCGGCACACCCATGAGGCTCCATTCCGATACGATCGATTGGCAGCAATTCGAACCCCAGCCGGGAGACGAACATCCCGTGCCCTTCTCTCTGTTTACCCGTTTTAAAGTGAAAAATCATGTCACGTGCTACCTCGGACACACCCCTCCGGCGGTGGCGACAATCATCACCGATAATCTGGATAAATCCCCGCTCTACTCAGGCAAAATCGACGGCATCGGCCCAAGGTATTGTCCGTCGATTGAAGATAAAATCGTGAAGTTCCCTCAGCGACTGAGTCATCATTTTTATCTGGAGCCTGAGGGGCTCGATAACAAAGAGGTCTATGTCAACGGCCTGTCGTCCAGTTTGCCGGTGGAGGTGCAACGGCAAATTCTAGACGCCATTCCCGGTCTCGATCACTCGCTCATGATGCGTCCCGCTTATGCAATTGAATATGATGCCATCGTGCCAACTCAATTATTCCGCACCCTTGAAACCAGAGCCATTGAGAATCTCTACTTCGCCGGCCAGGTAAACGGGACATCCGGTTATGAAGAGGCCGCCGCCCAGGGATTGTTGGCCGGAATCAACGCGGCGCTGAAATTGGATGGGCGTCCCGCTTTTATCCCCGGACGTAACGAGGCTTACATGGGAGTGATGGTGGACGATCTGGTGAGCAAAGGGGTAGACGAACCCTACAGGATGTTTACCTCAAGAGCTGAGTACCGTTTGCAATTGCGGGAAGACAACGCGTTTGAGCGATTGGGGGGCTATGCCTTGCAATTCGGTCTCCTGGAGCGCCGGGTATTCGATCGTGAAATGCGCAAATTAAAGCGCCGGCGTAATGCGATCAAAAAAATGAAAAACGCGAAGGCCGTCCACAATGGCCGCGGTTTTTCTTTGTTTCACTTATTGTCGATGCCTGAATTCGATTATGACGCAGTGGAACGTTTGGTTGGGGAACCATTGTTGAAAAATAGCACCCTGAGCGATATCTCGTACATCGAAGCTGCTATCAAATACGAAGGTTATATCAAAATTCAGGAAAAAGATATCCAGAAACTCAAAAAACTGGAACAGGCGGTCTTGCCCCCAGACCTGGACTATTATCAAGTCATGGGTTTATCGACAGAAATTCGGCAAAAGCTGACCCGGTTCCGGCCCGCCACATTCAAAGCGGCGATGTCGATCCCCGGGATTACTCCGGCGGCAATAAACGCCATCAGCATTCATCTCACATTGCTGGCCAAAAAGAATAGGCCCTGATTTTTTTTTCTGCAAGAATTCGGCCGAAGCCGTGTTCTAATCATATGAACTTCGAAGTTAACATTTTACGGAATAAGAAATTTGGAGGAAACAATGATTAGAAAAACGTTGGTTTTATTGATGGCTTTGTTCATATTGGTATCTTCGATCTCCTTCCTCGACGCCCGCCAGGGACAAGAAAGGGGTGAAATGATGAAGCACGCCAGGTTCGGCATAAGAATGGCCGAACGGAATATGTATCCTGCGGAAATCATTTTGCGGATGAAAGACAAAATCGAGCTTACCGAAAAACAGATTGGCAAGATTGAAGAATTGAAGCGCTCGTTTGCTGAATACGTAATTAAAGCGGAAGCAGACGTAAAGATCATGGAGTTGAAATTGGGAGATTATCTGAAACAGGATAAGGTCAACCGCGCGGAAGTGGAGAAACTGATTCGAAATGTATCTGGTTTGAAAACCGACTTGCATGTAGCCCACATCAACAACCTGCTGGATTTGAAGGAACTTCTCAGCTCTGAGCAAATAGCCAAAATCGAGGAAGCAAAAAAGAATATGCGGAAGCATATGATCGAGGACAGATTCAAACACAAACATAAAAGAGATAGTATGAGGCCCCTGGATAAAGAGGATTGAGAATCAAAAACCGAAACAGGGCCGGCCAGGGGACAAACCACCGGCCCTTTTTTTTATGTTGTTTGTTAAAAAAAGTTGCCCTCCGCTGGCTTTTCTCACAAAGTCGGCTTTTCCACCTTCCGGTAAAGCTTGAAAAAAGATGTAAATCTTTATATAATAGTCTACTGATAAGCAGTTTCAAATTACTTTTTGAAAAATAATCATTGATTTAGGTGCAGGTTATTGAAATGTCCTGCACTATCGAGGAAGAGACATTGATGCGGAATAGCAAGATTTTAATCAGAGGCGGAAATAGACTTAGCGGCAGTGTTTCGATTTCAGGAGCGAAAAACGCGGCGCTACCCGAATTGGCGGCGGTGGTATTGAGCGATGGAAAATTCAGATTCACTAATGTGCCGATGGTGGAAGATATCAGAATACTGCTCAGGGCGCTGCAAAATGTTGGCGCCGCTTATGATTTGAATGGCGATGAATTGGATATTCGCCTGGAAACGTTGAGTTCGGGGCTCGTCCCCCGTGAGATCGTGGAGACGACGCGGGCGTCTGTTCTTTTGCTGGGGCCCTTGCTGGCCCGGAATGGATATGCCAGAGTTTCCATGCCCGGAGGATGCCCGATTGGCGACCGGAAGATTAACTATCATATCGATGGTTTGAAAAAAATGGGAGCGGCCTTTCGGTTCGAACATGAGCATATCATTGCCGAGGCCAATGCGTTGAAAGGGATTGATTACCGGTTCCCGGGTAAAACCGTTACCGGCACTGAAAACCTTCTGATGGCGGCGTCGTTGGCGGAAGGGACAACTGTTTTGCGAAACTGTGCCCTGGAGCCCGAAATCAGCGACCTTGTGGAGCTTCTTGTGTCCATGGGAGCCGATATCAACGCCGATGACCCTGAAACCCTCGTCATCGAAGGGAAATCTTCATTGAACGGCGCCAGTCACCGCATCATTCCCGACCGGATAGAGATGGGTACCTTTGTAATCGCCGGCTGCCTGGAAGACAACGATATTTTAATCGAAAATGCAGCGCCTCATTTTATCGACAGCCTGCTGGATATTCTGGCGGCGATGGGGTGTCGGGTACAGCCCGTTGGAAACGGCATGAAGGTACTGGCGTGTGGGGATTTGCAGCCGGCAAATATTTCGACCGAACCGTTTCCCGGTTTTCCCACGGATCTCCAGGCGCAACTGACAACCCTGTTGACCCAGGCGAAAGGAACGTCCCGTGTTACCGAAAATATCTTCAACAACAGGTTTCAACATGTATTGGAGTTGAATAAACTGGGAGCCGAGATTCAATTGAAGGGAAATACCGCAATAATCAATGGGAAAACATCTTTTACCGGTTGCAACCTTCGGGCCACCGACCTTAGGGCTTCGGCCGCTCTTGTTTTGGGTGGATTGATTGCCAACGGCGAAACGATTGTTCACAATGCGTACCAATTGTTCCGGGGTTACGAAAATATGCCGGAAAAATTACAAAAAATTGGAGCATGTGTTAAAATGATTGATTCGGAATGATCGAATGTGTTGATTCGATTATTCCAGGGAGGTTGGTGTGTGCGAATGTATTTTTTGTGAAATTTCCGCAGGCCGTCTGAGTTCGGTGATTTTGTACCAGGACGATACTGTTGTCGCTTTCAAGGATGCCAATCCTATGGCGCCTATTCATGTCCTGATAATCCCCAGGCATCATTATGAATCCATTAAAGACATTCCCGAAGCATTGATAGGCCATCTTTTCGCTGTCGCCAACCGTGTGGCCGCGGAGTTGAAAATCGAAAGTTTTCGTTATGTTATAAATACCGGGAGTCAGGCGGGTCAAACCGTTTTCCACCTTCATCTTCATCTCTTAGGTGGTAGATGTATGGGGTGGCCTCCGGGCTAATCCAATCGAATCAAAGGAGGTAAAAATGAACATTACCTGGATCGGTCATTCAGCGTTAAAGCTTGAAGGAAGTAAGATTGTGTATATCGATCCGTTTTTATCCGGCAATCCCAAAGCATCGATGGGGCTTGCAAATGTTGATAAAGCGGATGTGGTGGTTGTGACTCACGACCATGGGGATCATCTGGGCGATGGTTATGCCATCTGCCAAAAGACCGGCGCCGTATTCGTTTCGTTTTTCGAAATTGCGGAAGCCGCCGCAAAAAAAGGTCTCAAAGTTGAAATGATGAACGTCGGCGGAACAGTTGTGGTGGACGGTGTATCGATATCCATGGTCCCGGCGTTTCATACCGGTGGCTTGGGCGGTACCGCAACCGGCGTGGTGGTGGAGATGGACTGTCAAAAAGTTTATCATGCGGGAGACACGGGGCTCACGATGGAAATGAAATTGATCGGCGAAATGTATCGGCCGGATATAGGCTTTCTGCCGATCGACGGACGGTTCAATATGACTCCCCGCCTGGCGGCCAAGGCTGTTGAATTGTTGGCGCTTCCAAAGGTGGTGCCCTTCCATTACGATACCTTCGATGCAGTCAAGTCCTCTCCGGAGGAATTCAAAAACTATGTGACCGGAGATTGTGAGGTCATTATTCTGAAACCTGGAGATAGATACGAATTATAAATGCCTTATATTATTGATGGAAATAATCTGATCGGTTGTTCCCCGGATATTTCGCTGGAAGATAAAGACGCCAGAGAGAAACTCCTGCACATTGTCACTAAATACCAGGAGAAACGGAAAAACAATATTATTGTTGTGTTTGACGGCGAACCGGAAAATGGCCTCTACCGGGAGGAAGTGAACGAGAAGTTTTCCATTCGTTATCCACGGTACGGCGGTTCTGCGGACGAAGAGATCAAGGAGCTTCTTGGAAGCTACAGTGATTACCGCGATGTGATTCTTGTCTCTTCTGATCGCGAACTCAAATCTGTGGCCAGGAAAAAAGGGGCAAAAATTGTGAATTCCATCGAGTTTTACTATAAGTTGAAGCAAGCTTACCGAATCGACGGACGTCAGGAAGAAAAAAACAAAAGAATCGATACCCAACTATCGGAAAACGAAGTCGATCAGTGGATGAAAATTTTCCAGGACAGTTGACTTAGACCACGTTCATCTGGATTTCGCCTGAGTAATAGGTGCATTCGGTCCCGTCCGAACTTTGCATGACAAGTCCTCCGTCGTCTCCGATACGGTTGAAGATGCCCTGGATTGTCCGGTCGCCTTCGTGGAATGTAATCCGGTCACCCCTGGAATGTATGCAAAGTTGATTCATTGTACGGGTGATCTCGTTAGCCTGGCCATTTTCCAGTTTCTCTATCCAGTTGAAAAATGTTCGCGCCAGCATTATCTCGAGCTTTTTGATCGAAACGGAGCGGCCGGAAATGATCTTCAAGGAAATTGCGGCTTGCTGCAATTGCAACGGGAATTCATTTATAGTTTGATTTACGTTGATTCCGATGCCTGAGATACATGTCAACATATCTCCATATATGATGGTTTCAGTTAATATTCCCGCTAATTTTCTATCCTTGCAAATAATATCGTTGGGCCATTTGATGAAAACACGCTCATCCACGAACCGGCTCATTACCTCGACTATCGCGATTCCTGTCGCCAGCGGGAGCAAGCTAAGTTTTGTCTTGTTATTCAATGAAAAGCCGAATGAGATGTAAAGACCTTTTTTGCCTGGCGAACACCAATGGCGGCCTGAGCGTCCCCTTCCTTTTGTTTGTGTTTCAGTTTGAATCATCACAGGAAACCTGTGGCTTAATTCCAGGTAATTTCTTTTCAAGTAATCGTTTGAAGAATCGATCGAGTCCAAACGGATTATTTGAAGATTTTCAGGATAGGTCATGGAGTCGTTTTTTCAATATTTCTTTGCGGCGGAATAATTCCTGCAATGTATGTTTGGTTTTTCTAGTACGGGAATCATTATTGGCAACGCCCGGTTTTTTTGAATGGAGTTGCTCCTCTAGATCTACGATTTTATCTTCGGCGTTCTTGATCTCCGTTTGAAGACGATTCAACAACTGCGATCTTCGGCTGTCGTCTTCCAACTGTATCAGGATTTGCCAATTCAAATATTCTCCCTGCAGGCCACTGGTCTCTTTCGACAATTGATCCGACACAATGGTTTCACTGCTACCGGTCCTGTGATTGAAAAACGGAACCAATCGTTTGATGGTCTCTCGTTCTTTTTGAGATCTGGAATACAGAGCGACCCGGAAATCCTCACTCATCAGAATGCCGGATTCATCCCTGGTTTTGATGGCGGCGCGAATAAGCTGGTCTAAAAGTTCCACACTCGTGTAGTGATTAGGGAAGATCATGTCGCTATTGAACGTTGGATAATTGAATGTCTCAATTGATGCTGATGTCTGGGTTAACAAGTTGTAAAGTTTTTGTGAGATAAAGGGGAGAAATGGATAAAACAATTTTAAAAATTCCAGCATCGAATACCTCATCATCGCGCGGGTTTGGATCTGGCCCAGCTTGATTCTTACCGTATCGAGATACCTATTGCAAAAGTCCTTCCGAAATACTTTTTGTAAATGCAGGAATGCTTCGTTTACCCGGTGCTGTTCCATCAAGTCATTCACCTGATCGACAGTATTGGTTAAAAGGTGGGCGAACCATAGATCGATCTCGTTGCCTGCGCCGAAAGAGAGCGTAACCTCATCTTCCCGCTTCGTATAGGTAGCGATAAAACGTGCGGCATTCCATATCTTATTGGCAAACAACATGAATCGCCGTCTAACCTCGCTACTTGCTAACGGATCGCACCGGTATTTTCCCGGGCACGCCGCAACGCCGAAACGAACGTCTTCAGTTCCAGCCGGGGTAGCCGGTTTGGTGTGACGGAAGCCCTTTCTATAGAGCGTTATTTCCTTGAAGAGGGGATCGCCACATAGGAGATATCCTAGAATCAGGATGCCTTCGATCGTTTTCATTTCGGTTCCCTCAAATGCAAGAAGGGCGAGGTAGGGTATCTCCTGGAAGCGTTTCTTTATCGCGTCAATAATTAGCACGGCGTCGATGAACCACGGAGCAAATTCAGATGAGACTTTTTCAACTGTTTCTGATTCTATACATGCAAAATCCGGTAATTTATAATCTGTTCGGAAATCCCCGGAAATTCGCAAACGCCGTTGCTGCTTGAAAAAGTATTCATAATCTGAGCGGCGACTCTCCGGTATGAACACAAACTGTTTTGTCCGGATCTTTTCCAAAATTGGAGAGACGAATTCTTTTATATCTAAAAACCAGGAATTTTTTTCGCAATAAATTTTTTTCTCATTTAACAAGCGGAGAAAAATTCGCTCCAATAGACTCTGATTCGCTAGCGAATTTTCCTCGCCTGATGAGAATGAGGGAGGTACGGGAAAGAAAGAAACCGGAATGCGTTGCATTGATTTTCTGCGGGAAAGAATATCTGCGAAAACGTGCAAGCCGTTTTCCGGTCCTATCTGGTCTGGGTGCAAAAAAGGATAAATTTTCCCCTTAAAAGACTCGCGCACTCCGATAGCTCCAATCCAGATCTATTCTGTAGTTATATCCAGCTCGGATTTAATTCTGCCAATTTCCTCTTTAATAAGTTTTTCAGCGAGCGGAGGGGCAATTTCCCAAAGAATTTCTTTGATAGCCAGAGTTAATTTATCTTCGATTTTTTTCGTCAATTCGTCTTTGTTAAACGTAGTGACAGGCTCTTCAACAATCCGTTGGGGTTCAGGTTTAGGCGGTGCGGGTGGCGCCGGTTTTTGAGGCGGTTCTTGTTTGAATTTGGGTTGTTCGAAAGGATCTTGAAAGCCGGGATGGAAATCATCCGAAACTGAAGGTTTGGAGAATTGATTCAACCCTGATTTCTGTTCGTGTAGAGTGGGTGGAGTGAAGCCAGGAGCGGCTTCGTCTTCCAAACCAATTTCGGAATCCAGGTCCGTGGGGAAGTCGTCGTCGAAAAAAGTACCGGAAGGTTCAGGCGGTTCTTGCTCCAGTAATGACGTAGGCGGCATTACTGGCTCCTGCGGCAACGTGGGCTTAGGAGGTTGGGGCGGCGGAATAATTGCAGCTTGTTTAAACGTTTGGGGCATTGGAGGCGTTTCAGGGATTGGCGGTGGGGAAGATAATCCCAATTCTTCCTCAGGAGAAGACGGCATATCAGGCTGAGGGAACGTATCATCTTCTGAAAACGAGTCAGATTGAAATTCTTCGGGGAATTGGTCCAATGAACTGGATTGTCCTGGGGAGGGGGGCATGATGTCGAAATCCGGGAGCATTTCTTCCTGGGCCGACTCTTCCTGCGTCAATTGATCTTCCACGAGAGGCCGCTCTGCAGTCTCATCGTTAATGAATCCAGGGGTTTCGGGGATTCCTGAACTTTCCCTTTGGGCCTCGAGCTTCTGTTCTTCGATATATTTCTTTATATTGATCTCTTCTTGAGTCAAGGATGCTATTTGTAGCTCTTTTTCTTGTTCCTTGATATGTTGTTTGATATCGATCTCTTCCTGGTCGAGCCCGGAATGGGGACTCTGGTTTGCAGAGCCGTCTTCCTGAAATGGATTAAACAAATCGTCGCTTCCAAAATCCGCTCTTAGATTATCTTCTCGGTCAGGTTGCGCGCCAACTGTAATCTCTTCGGAAGGCAAGACTTCATCTCGTAGGTACCTTTCGGTTCCGGGATCTTGACTGGCCCCGATTATATCATCGGCATGCATTTCTTCCTTGATATCGGAAAACGAAATATCCTCTTCCTGGGGCTCAAAACTGTCTATCTCCGGTAAAGCATCCGGAAATTGACTGGACAAATCTTCAGGTACTGATGCCGGGGCAGCCGCAGGCATTTCAGCGAGAACTTTTTTTATTGATGAAACGAGAGCGTTCGAGTCGAAAGGTTTCGTTATTATATCGACATAATTCAATCCCTTCAAGAGTTCCTCATTGACAGGTTCAAATCCGCCTTTCATCAAGAATACTTTTGTTTTTTTGAATGCATTTGTTTGATTGATGAATTTGCAAATTTCATATCCATTAATTTCCGGCAACTTTATGTCAACCAGCACAATCTCAGGAGTAAGCTCCATTAATTTCTCTTTCAGGTTCAGCCCGTTTTCAAAACTAATTAGTTGAATATTTTCTTCTTCCGAGAATGAGAGTTCGACAATTCTACGTATCGTGTAACTGTTGTCGGCAAGGACGATTTTTTTCTTGCTCATGCATCCTCCTTATAGACCTTATATCTTTTTACATTTTTTTTAAATTATTGTCAAGCGAAATGTTGACTTATATCTTTTTTTTATATACGATATATCATTGGATTCGCCGGTTATGATCACCGGTAATCTTGAAGAGTGAGGTAATTCAATTTATATTTTACTTTTTTGGGATGCGAAACTTTTAATAAACAAGTTGACTTTTGTAGTACTTTTAGTTTATCATCTTAAATCTGAAGTATTAAAATGAGAAAAAAAGAAAAGACCTATTCAATTATAATTGTTTCCGATGCGTTATCGTCCAATAAAGAGTTCGTAGTGACGTCGAGGCTGATAAAAAAAGCTATTCTTGCCACGGCAATCATCATCATGTTCTTTGGTGTAGCGATATTCGATTATCTTACCACTGTCTTCGACAAAGAAAAATTGAGACAGTTGGAAGATGAGATTGAAAAAAAAGAACTGGTTATTGGCGATCTGAGTTCGCAGGTAACATCCCTCAACCGGAGCTTGAAGCATATGGAGAGTATCACCAATAAAATCCTGGTGGTATCTGGCTTACAGTCTCCGTTCGCTTTGAAAGAGGTTGGTAGCGGCGGTGGCCCGAACCAGAATTTTGATTTCTCCCCCCAAAAAGTGGCGATTGACCAGAATACCCCACCCACAGAATTAGTTGAACACGCGGTGGAGTTGAATAACAAGTTTAAAAAGCTCGAGAATACCTTAAAGTTTGTCAGCAGTGTAATCGACGAACAGAAGGTTCGCCTGGCATCGACTCCATCCATTTGGCCCACCCGCGGGTACATCACAGATGGATACGGTAACAGAAGGCATCCCTTTACCGGAAAGAGTGATTTTCACCACGGCGTTGACATCGCCACCCAGTTAGGCAACAAAGTTATCGCTCCTGCCAACGGTACGGTTCTCGTAGCTGAAGATAGAGGATATTACGGCAATTTGGTTATTGTTGACCATGGATATGGTTATACCACCTGGTACGGCCATCTGGCTGATTACAACGTCAAGGAAGGGGACCGTGTCAAAAGGGGACAGATTATCGCTTTTGTTGGAAGTACTGGAAGAAGTAATGCCCCTCACCTTCATTACGAGGTGAGAGTGTTTGGCAAACCTCAGAACCCGATTAATTTCATCATCGATTGATTCATCCTGTCTGGAAAAATAGCCTGCATTGTTTTCCATCTATGGTTGGAAAAGTATGTCTAGAAAAAGAAATCTAAAATTGCTAAAAGGCCAGAAGATAAATGAGAAATGGACGGATCTGGAATCCCAGGATGGATTGACAACAAAACAAAAATTGGAAAAACTGGTAAAGTCCAACCTGCGTCGTACTCAAAACCAAAAGACAACAAATCCTGTGGAGAAAGAGGTACCCAATCCTCAGGAAACCTACCTGGTGAAGGAATATTGCTATCCTCTGAGAGACGAATACCGGGGGGTGCGCCTCGATGATTGGCACCTTGTCTTGCCCTATTCTGTTTCTGTACTGGCAAGCGAATCGGAATTGAACGAATTAGATCCAAAAAAATTTCTCTATTTCGACACCGAAACCACCGGACTTGCCGGAGGAACAGGAACGATCCCATTTATGCTTGGCTTTGGATTTATCGATGAGCCGGTATTCAGAGTAAAGATTTTTATTTTGAGTGATTTAAGCAAAGAGGATGAATTTCTTGATGCGGTCGATGAATTTTTAGCAAGCCATGATTTTGATGCAACCGTCACGTTTAACGGCAAGACATTCGATTTTCCATTGATGGAAACACGGTATATTCTTCAACGCAAACGGTTCCCCTTATTGAAAAAGCCGCATCTGGATTTTCTTTTCCCCGCAAGAACCCTCTGGAAGCACACCTACGAATCGAGAAAATTGAGTTACCTGGGTGATATCCTTTTAGGAATTTCCCGGGATGATGACATTGATCCTGCCCAGATACCCATGTTATATTTCGACTACTTGCGCACCAATTCACTTGAGCGGCTGGAGAAAGTGTTTGAACATAACGCATTGGATTTGCTTGGATTATCCACCCTTCTTTTGCTGGCTGCCCAGTATATCCAAAATCCCTCAAATGTTCGGGATGAAGGAGAAATTCTCGGTGTTGCGATGTTATATGAAAAAGCCGGCTCATTGGAACGGGCAAAAGAGATATATGAGCAGGCCAAAAAAAACGCTGTGCGCAAAGAGGTTTTGACCGGCATTGCCAGGCGTCTTTCCACGCTCAAGAAAAAAGAGAGACTCTATGACGAAGCTCTTGAATTATGGAAGATATTACTTGATGCGGAGGACTCTTCCGTTTACCGTGAACTTTCCATTCATTTTGAGCACCGCGAGAAAAATTATATCAAAGCTCTCGAAATTGTGGAGACGGGATTGCAAGAAAATAGTTTGACCGATGCCAGGCGGGCAGATCTGGAAAAGAGGCTTCAGCGCTTGCAAAACAAGATAAAAAAAATCGTGGAAGATTAAAAATTTCTTCTCAATATATGACGGTTCTCCTTTATTTTTCTTGACAAGAACCGCCAAATAGGTTATAAATACCTTTTCTAAATGCGATACAAGGAGTGTGATAGTTTTGGCATACGTTGAAGTGAATTCCAGCGAATCTTTTGAAAGTGCTTTGAGACGGTTTAAGCGGAAAGTGCAACAGGAAGCGATTATTAAAGAAATAAAAAAGCATACTGTATATCTTAAGCCTGGCGAAAAAAGACGCCTAAAGATTGCGCAAGCTCAAAAAAGAATGCGGAAACGGATTAGAAGAGAATCCACCGAATTCTAAGGTTTAGATTCTTACGTAAGTAATGACTCAAGCTGTTATATGACACGTGCTGTAATAGGTCGGGGCGTGGCGCAGTCTGGTAGCGTATCGGTTTTGGGAACCGAGGGTCGGAAGTTCGAATCTTCTCGCCCCGACTTTTCATACGCACCCGTAGCTCAATGGACAGAGCAACTGACTTCTAATCAGTAGGCTGGGAGTTCGAATCTCTCCGGGTGCGTTTTATTATCAAGGGTTTCCGCGTTTTGCCCCCTTACAATTCAGTAGGAACTGGGGCGAATTTGGGACGGTAAGTCCCAAAAAGACCCAAAAAAACCAAAAAATCAACCCCTTTCGACCCCTCTTCACCAAAAAAATAAACTTTTTTCTTAATCAAAGTCACAGAATTACCTACCGGAAAAATAGATATTCCTATCAAAATAACGAATAATTTCTCCAAAAATCAATCCAAAATCCCCCAAACAAGAAAAAGGGGATCCCTCTACCCAAAAAATCCCGTTCCGGGAATTAATTTAAAAACAAATTAAATTTTTCTGTCCACAGACGGACACCCCTCTACTCAGATTTTTTTCCATTTTTTTCTCCAAAATAGCTCAAGTTTTCCAGAAAATCCTGAGTTTTTTCTGTAAATCGTATTCTAAGTTACTACTTTTTTTACTACGATTTTTT